>NZ_PVWO01000245.1 GCF_003003845.1 Chamaesiphon polymorphus CCALA 037
CATCCACCCCCGCTCCCTCTCACACACACATCTATGTTCTGGCCGTTTAACAAGAAAACTACTAAACAAATTGCGCGCATTGAGATTACTGGTGCGATCGGTAGTAGTACGCGCAAAGCCGTATTGAAAGCACTCAAAGAAGTTGAAGAACGTAAATATCCCGCCTTAGTGCTGCGGATCGATAGTCCTGGCGGGACTGTCGGTGATTCTTACGAAATTTATCAGGCATTGGTACGACTGCAATCGAAGGTGAAAATTGTCGCCAGTTATGGCAATATTTCGGCTTCTGGGGGCGTTTATATCGGGATGGGTGCGCCGCACATTATGGCCAATCCCGGCACCCTCACGGGCAGTATCGGGGTAATTCTGCGCGGAAATAATCTAGAGAAATTACTCGATCGCGTGGGTGTCTCGTTTAAAACGATCAAATCGGGGCCTTATAAAGATATCTTGTCTTTCGATCGCCAATTGACTGGCGAAGAGGAACAAATCCTGCAAACTCTCATCGATAGTAGTTACGAGCAATTTGTGAATACAGTTGCCGAATCTCGCCATCTCGATCCGGCAACGGTCAAAACCTTTGCCGACGGACGTATTTTTACGGGCGAACAAGCGGTAGAATTTGGAGTGGTCGATCGACTGGGTTCGGAAGAAGATGCCAGACTGTGGGCGGCGGAATTAGCTGGATTAGATCCCGAAAAGGCTAAACTGCACTCGATCGAAGAACGCAAGCCTTTGTTGACGAGATTGTTACAAAATCAAGTTTCTGGGTTCTCAACAGTAGTATCGACCGCAGATTGGGTACAATTTGAACTAAGCACTAACGGACAACCTTTATGGTTATATCGTCCCTAAGTAGCGTAATATATATAAAATTTTGCGGAGGGCGATCGCGTGGAGTGGCAGATGAGGGCAATTCGAGGGGCAACGACAGCAAGTGAAAATACCGAAGTAGCGATCTCCGTTGCTGTCGCCGAACTCTTGCAGGAATTGGAGTATCGCAATCGGATCGATCCCGATCGAATTGTCAGCGTGATTTTTACAGCTACCAAAGATCTCGATGCGGTGTTTCCCGCCGCGATCGCCCGCCGCCTCTATCCCAATTGGCAAGATGTGGCACTGATGGACGTTCAACAAATGCACGTCGAAGGCAGTCTCCCCCGCTGTATTCGCTTTCTGATCCACGCTCATCTCCCCGCAGATGCCAAAATTTATCACCCCTATCTACGCGGCGCGAGTAATTTACGTCCCGATCGTAGTTTGGTTAGTTAATTGATAATTGATAATCGATAATCGATCGTAGGTTGGGTAGCGGATGCGCGCACGCCTTTGTTCCCCGACGGTTTAGCGCACCAAGCAGCGACCCAAATCACGCGGAGGTTTCCTCCGCATGTGTTTGGGTCAAGACAGAGCAACGCGAAACCCAACATCCTCACATTTTGCAGTACGTAAAGATTGGAGCAAAACCCACCATTTCCCGCCCTTATAAAGATATCCATTTACCCACAGATTTTGGAATAGTGGCTAGTTTTAAGTTGCTGGTGCTAGAGAACCCGGATCTGGGGGGTCTCCCCCCAGACCCCCCGTTGGGGGACGGTTGCTTGTCTTGTCTCGCTTCCATGGTCGGGAAACCCGACCGGAGCGAGCCGCTCCCCCAAACCCCCTCCAAAGGGTTTATTGGTGGGTAGCGTAGCGCGCTTCTCTTCGAGACGCTTCGCGAACGCATTAGTACTGAATGTCATCGTTCGCGTAGCGTCTCCGGTAGGAGAATCTGTGGGTAATGGATAGCTTATAAAGGGGGGGCTTTCTCCGGCTCCCCCTTATAAAGGGCAGCTTTCTCCGGCTCCCTCCCCTGTCTTGTCTCGCTTCCTTGCGCGGGGAACCCGCGCGGAGCGGTGCAGTGCGGTCGGGTCTCCCGACCATGCAACTGCACCAAGACAGCGAGCCGCTTTATAAGGGGAGGGCTGGGGTGGGGTAACACAGACTACACAGTAATTAGACTTCTCAGGCATCCACGCAACCCTACAGCCTAACGCCAAAGCGATGGCATCAGACAAATCGGCAGATTCTCGACAGGAAGGGCTAGAAAATGGCATCATGTGTCCGATCGTGGGAATTGGGGCATCAGCAGGCGGGTTAGAAGCATTCACCCAACTGCTGGCACACCTACCGACGGATACAGGGATGGCGTTCGTGCTAATTCAGCATTTAGATCCCACCCATGCTAGCTTCCTGACGGACTTGTTAGCTAAAACGACGGCGATGCCCGTTGTGGAAGTTCGAGATGGGGTAGAGGTGATGCCCGATCGAGTGTATATCATTCCACCCAACCGCGAACTAATCTTAGTCGGCAATAACCTGAAACTCTCGGCTCGTCGGCAAAATCGCGGTCGGTTTTTACCGATCGATCGGTTTTTTCAATCTCTGGCAACTCATCGCCAACATCTGGCGATCGCGGTGGTATTATCGGGGGCTGATGGCGATGGTTCGATCGGATTAGCCGCAGTCAAAGCGGCTGGGGGGATTACCTTCGCTCAAGATCTTGCTTCGTCCAAATTTGGGGGGATGCCAGAGCACGCGATCGCGACAGGTTGTGTAGATTTTATATTACCACCAGAGGCGATCGCGGCGGAATTAGCCACCATTAGTCGTCATTCCTACATTGCTCGCATCCCGCAGCACTTGCTAGTAGAGCCAGTGGCGATCGAGGATCGGAACGAGCAGCTCGCAAAGATCTTTAGCCTGCTCAGAACCGCAAAAAGTGTTGACTTTACAGGTTATAAACCCGCTACGCTCCAACGGCGGATCGTGCGCCGAATGGCTTTACATCATCTAGAACGGTGGGATGATTACGTCCGTTATCTTCAGACTTATCCAGCAGAATTAAACGAGTTAGAGCGCGATCTATTAATTAATGTCACCAGTTTTTTTCGGGATCCAGCGATCTTTAATGCTCTTAAAAATACCGTGTTTGCACAGATCGTCGCCTACAAATCTCCAGGAGCCGCGATTCGGATTTGGGTGGCGGGTTGCTCGACTGGCGAAGAAGCCTACTCGCTGGCAATCTGCTTGTTGGAATATTTAGAAGAACGCCAGCTCCAGATGCCGATTCAGATTTTTGCGACCGATATTAGTGAAGCCGCGATCGCGATCGCCAGAAGGGGCATTTATAAACTGGGGATGATGGGTGGAGTTACGCGCGATCGATTGCACCGCTTTTTTGTCGAAGTTGAAGGTGGTTATCAGATCGGTAAATCTGTGCGTGACTTGTGTGTTTTTGCCAGACAAAATCTGATTGCCGATCCGCCTTTTTCGCAGCTCGATTTAATTAGCTGTCGGAACGTACTAATTTATTTTGGTGCGGAATTGCAAAAACGGTTGATGCCGATTTTTCATTACGCACTCAAACCAAATAGTTTTTTGATATTGGGTACTTCCGAAAGCATCGGTGAATTTTCCGATCTGTTTGCGCCTGTAGATAAAAAATCCAAAATTTATGCGCGCAAATTGGCACCAAGAAGTCCATATCTGCGATTTAATAGTAGCGAACGCGCCCTCGAAAAAGTGAAGCCCATGATGCCGATCGATGAAGATAGTTGGAGTGAAAACGATTTACACCAAGAGGCAGATCGGCTCGTCCTCGATCGCTATGCACCTGTCGGGGTGACGATCGATAATGACATGAATATCGTCCAATTTCGCGGCCAGACCGGAAATTATCTGGAACCGCCCAGGGGCAAACCGAGCTTTAATCTGTTCAAAATGGCCAAACCGGAATTAGCGGTCGAATTACGCGCCGCCGTCCATCAGGCTAGGCAACAGCAAGCAATCGTCCGTCAAGAGGGCATCCAGATCGAGACTGTCAATGGGGTGAAAACGATCGCCATCGAAGCGATTCCGTTTCAGATCGGTACGGATGCCAGACCCTATTTGTTAGTTTTATTTCAGGAATCCGCGATCGCCGTTGAAGCGGCTGCACCCGCGATCGTGCAGTCGAAAAAGGGCAAACAGACAGCCGTAGATCGAGAAAATACCCGCCTCCTCCAAGAATTAACGACAACGCGGGAATATTTAGAGGCAATTATTGAGGAGCAATCATCTACCAATCAAGCTCTGCAAGTAGCAAATGAAGAAATTTTATCTAGCAATGAGGAGCTACAAAGTACGAATGAAGAGTTAGAAACCTCTCAAGAAGAATTGCAGGCAACTAATGAAGAATTGCATACTATTAACGAAGAACTCAACAGTCGCAACAGTGAATTAAATCAGATCAATAACGATCTCCAGAATTTGTTGAGCAGTATTAATATCCCGATTTTGATGCTCGATGGTGAGTTGCGAATTCGGCGGTTTACCGCGCTAGCGCAACAAGTTTTTAACC
Organism: Chamaesiphon polymorphus CCALA 037; assembly: GCF_003003845.1. Taxonomy (GTDB): domain Bacteria; phylum Cyanobacteriota; class Cyanobacteriia; order Cyanobacteriales; family Chamaesiphonaceae; genus Chamaesiphon; species Chamaesiphon polymorphus. Next base: position 4,382 of record NZ_PVWO01000245.1, read on the forward strand.
TGATTCCGACAGATTTGGGGCGACCGTTTAGCGATATTCAACATAATATATCGATTCCCGATCTGGGTGAATCGATCGAGGACGTCCTCAACACGCTATCTACCAAAGAACGCGAGGTGCAGGATCGGACGGGAAATTGGTATAGTTTGCGGATTCAACCCTATCGGACGATCGACAATCGGATCGATGGCGTGACGATCGGGTTAATCGATATCGATACGCTCAAGCGCAACGCGACGCTCGTCGAAGCCGCGCGAGACTATGCCAATGCGATCGTCGAAACTGTCCGCCAACCCCTGCTGGTGTTAGATGCCAACTTATGCGTAACTCGCGCCAATCAATGTTTTTACGAATCTTTCGAGCTGACGCCCGATCGTACCGAGCGACAATCGATCTTTGAATTGGAGGAGCGGGTGTGGGATCTGCCGAGTTTGAGATCGCTGCTCGAAACCATTCTCGATCGAGATACCGAGTGTCAAGATTTTGAGATGACACAAACACTCCCCGATCGATCGCCGCGCATTCTCTTACTCAATGCGTGCAAGATTAAAGACGATCGTCAAGAACACAGCATTCTGCTGGCGATCGAAGATATTACCGCTCGCCGCCAAGCCGAAGCCGCGATTCAAGACTCCCTCGCCGAAAAGGAAGCATTACTGCGAGAAATTCACCATCGGGTCAAAAATAATCTCCAAATTGTCTCCAGTCTGCTGAGTTTGCAAAGCAATCGCGTTACCGATTCCCAAGCGAGTGCAATTCTCCAAGACAGTCAAAACCGCGTCGGTGCAATGGCGGCAATCCACGAGATCCTATATCGAGCGGCTAATTTAGCCGATCTAAACTTTGATGAATACGTTCGTAACTTGGTCGATAATTTGTTTGCCAGCTACACCATCGATCGATCGGCGATCGCCCTGACGGTAGATGTGTCAGCAGGTATCAATATCGATGTCGATCGCGCCGTAGTGTGTGGATTGATTATTAACGAACTAGTCACCAATGCGCTCAAACATGGATTTGCAGGCGATCGACAGGGGGAATTGCTCATCCACTTATTAGTAAGCGGTGAGGAGATCCTGACGTTATCTGTCGCCAATAACGGGCAAGAGTTACCGCCAGATTTCGATCTTCGTAACATTCGATCGATGGGACTCAATTTAGTCATGTCTCTGATTAAACAAATCAAAGGCGAACTAACGGTAGCAACCGGAGCGATGACTGTGTTTAACATTACCTTTGCCAGAGCGAGCCAGTAGTCTGTGATGGATGATGGGGGGTTGGGAGTTGGGAGTTGGGAGTTCAGCAATTCCAAATTCAAACCTATTCGTATATCTCGTAGGGGCGGGTTTATGCTAGCTAGTCCAGATTTGTACTAATCAATACCAAACAAACCCGCCCAACCCCACTAGCAAAGATAGATTATCGGTGAAATATTTTGAATTGGGAATTGCTGTTGGTAGTTGGGGGGATTTTCTAGGATCTAAGTAGCAAATTATACTTGTCAAATATCCTCTCATACCAATTCCGGTTACTCAGCCCTCTCCCCCAACCCCTCTCCCAAGCTTGGGAGAGGGGAGCCAGAGCCGCAGGATCTGGCGGGGTGAGGGCGACAGGATTGTACTAGTAATAAGAAGTCTGTATGAATCGGATTTAGTATCAGATGCTGCTGTGATGTGAGTAGTATATTTTGGCACGAGTTTACTATAAAGTTAGAAAGAAGATGCCAAGCTTCGGTCATTTCTCTGCTCCCCACCATCCATTATCTAGCCACTGCCCATGACTGACATACTTATAGTTGAAGACGAAAGTATCGTTGCTTGGGATATCAAAGAAACCTTAGAAAAATTAGGTCATCAGGTCGTCGATTTGGTTGCTTCTGGAGCTGAAGCAATTCGAGCGGCGACAAATAGCCACCCCGAGCTGGTATTGATGGATATCCGCTTGGCGGGAGATATGGATGGGATTACGGCGGGAGCGGAAATTTACGATCGATTAAACATTCCCGTCGTCTATCTGACAGCTCATGCCGACGAGCACACCTTAGAGAGGGCAACTCAGACCAATCCCTTTGGCTATATTATCAAACCGTTTCAATGGCAAACTTTACAGAGCACGATTAAGGTTGCGATCCAACGCCATCGCACTGAATTAGCTACCAGTTTGAATCGAGTGGGTTTGACACGGATCTTAAATAGTATCGGCAATGGCATTATTATTACCGATCGACAGGGGGTAGTAACATTTATCAACCCGATGGGTCAAGATTTAATTGGTTGGAGAGCGACAGAGGCACTCGGCAAACAGATCGGTGAGATTTTTCGCTTGCATTGGGAATCAGACGGCATCGCGATCGAAAATCCGGCTATGCGCGCCATGCGATTGCAACAGGTAGTTAAGTCACCCGATCGCTGTTGGCTAGCGACTAAATATGGTTCGGACATACCGCTTGCCGATACTGCTACCCCAATCTACCAGCCAGATGGTCGAGTTATCGGCAGTATTGTCATATTTCACAATAACAGCGACAGGCTTAATGCCGAGATGGATTTAATCGAGCGCAACCAAGATCTCGAAGATTTTCAACTCAAATTAATCTGCCAACTTCAGCTCGAAACTACCAAATATCAACAAGCGATCGCCTGTGTTGAGGTATTGAATACTGTCTTCGATCGAGTTAGTACCGCCACAACTGAAACCGAGCTGCTACAGGGCGCGATCCAGCAGTTAGGAATGGCTCTCGATGCCGATTATTGTTGGTGTACGCTGCATCAAAGTCAAGACAGTACAGCCATAATTGTCAGTGAATATATCAATACCGAACATCAGAGTTACCCTACCAGCAATGTTGGCCAAAAGATTGATTTACTGCTATATCCTCAGTTCTACGATCGGCTATTCGATCGCAAAAGTTGGATCGATCCACCCGTCGAAATTGTGCCCAAACCATATCTAGATCTCCTGGATCCGATCGCTCAGACGATCGTTTGTCCGATGCTCGCCGCTCCCCCAAGATCGGCCATTCGGCGCGATCGGATTGACGATTGGGCAATTGGGGAAGTTGGCATCGTCATTACGGGTAAACCACTGTGGACGTCTTACCAGGCTCGCCTCATCAGCAAAATATTCAGCTATGCAATCCAATTTTTCCGGCAAACACATCGTGAATCGCTAGATCGTAAATCGATCTCCCAGTCCTTAACATGGCTCGATAGTATCAAAGATGAGTTCCGGATGTCGCTTTTAGATGTCAATCGCGCGATGTACTTATCGGCAGAAGTACTCATAGAACAAATCCGCTCGTTCGAGCTTAAAACTGCAAATTTAGCGCAGATCGAGCAAAACCAATTATGGCATCAAAAACTAACTGTTAACCTGCAATCGATCGAAGCAGAATGGCAGCGACAATTTCATCTCATCGATACTTTAATCGACATTCAGACTAATGGCATTACATACCACCTTCGATCTCTGAGCGATCTTGAATTCGATCGGTGGACTGCGACAATTGCTAAAAGATGCGCCGCTTTAGCACAACGATATCGACACGAGATGAGCGAGCGAATCCCCAACGATCGACTACCATTGAAGCTAATCTACCCCGCTCGCATCCTAGAACTAATCGTCGTCGAAATGTTTGAGAATGCGTGTAAATATACGCCCCAGGATCGCTTAATTAGTTTGGCAATAGATATCCGAGCCAATCGATTACAAGTGCGGATTGTGAGTGTGGGCATCGAACTATCCACGCGGGATATCGAGCTAATTTTTAGCCCCTTCGCACGCGATTCCCGAGATGCTGCTGCATCTGGTATCACTGGTTTGGGTTTACCATTAATTGGCAAGTTAGTCCCGCTCTTAGGTGGCGAGATTCAAGCAAGTAGCGATCGCGATGGCACGAGCTTAATCTTGACTGTACCGATAGCTTGAGGGCTACGGTACATACATAAGTCGGCTGGGCTTCGTTTCGAGGTGGTTTACCCCCCCAACCCCTGTCTCTTATACACATC
>NZ_PVWO01000246.1 GCF_003003845.1 Chamaesiphon polymorphus CCALA 037
CAAGATTGATGGCGGTCGTGGTTTTCCCGACACCACCTTTCCCGTTCAACACGATCGTAATTTTGGTTGATGTCAGTTTGGGTGGTTTGGGTTTAGTCATTGGTTCGACCATCGGGGAAAAGGTGACGTTTGAGTCGCTCGAAGTTGGCACGTCCGGCAACCGATTTAGCAGATTTGCGATCGATTTCGATCGTGACTGTCAGCGTCTCCGAGCGATCGGGAGAATTGTCAACGGCAGGAGGTGCTACAGCGGGAGTCTCGATCTGTTGTGTGTCCCAGGCATCGGTAGTATCCCACAGATCTTCTGTCTCTGGGGTCTGGACGGCTTTGGGTGCTACTTCAGCCGCTGAGGTAGCAGTCTCCTCGACGACCGATACTTCACCCCGACTGGGGTCTCCTAGCAGTGAATGCGGTGGTATTGCTGCCCCCTCTTCGATCTGCGGATCGATTGCCGTCGTACCCGTGCCGATACAGGCATTGCGCTCGATCGTGCCACTGCCCATTATTAGTACTCCCCGACCCAAGCAAACTCCCGCACCAATTTCTAGATTGCCGCCTGCTGCGTGAACGATCGTTCCCGCACCAATGCATACCCCAGCCCCGATCGTAATCCGACTGTCGGCTTCGGCTTGAAGTAAAACTCCAGGCGCGATCGCGGCACTCGGATCGATCGAGACATTACCATTGAAATGGACGGGGACTACCTCCCTAGATAAAGATCGGAACTTAGTTAACATGAGGATCGATCGCGGGAGCGCAAAACAGGTGTTTACCAGTGGGACTGAGCGGCTGCCATCTACTTAAATTTAAGTTTTGGCACTTAGGATAATTGGGACGGTCTAGAGCCTCATTCGGGCATTATGAGCCGTTAGCTACTACAACTATCGATCGGCATCAGCTTTGGCTGACATTTCGGCTCCAACTGTTTACTGGTAACTTTTTGCCGCTTGCCGTTCGTGTTACTTTTGAGGGCGTTGGATGATTTCCTCATGAACGCGACGTCTTGCTTGGGTATCGATCCCAATCAACCGCACGTAGTCGCCTTCATGTTCCTGCAAGCAAGTCTCTAATTGCGCGACTGCATCTTGGAGTCGAGTAGCCGATACTGGCTTGCAAGTGTGCCAAGAGCTACTGCGGAAGCGACGGATATCGGCATGTTCGGTACCGATTTGATAGCTATTTTCCAGCAGGCGACGAACGGATGCTACTACTTCGGCACTGAGGGAGGTTTTGATATTACTGCCCACACTCGATCCACCATAGGAGCTACTGAATGAGCTAGTTTTTTGACTGCTACCGCCACCGCCAGTACTGAGGGTCGCTGGCTCTCCTGGCTTGTGAATGACTAATTCGGTAACCCGACGACGCGCGTGAGTATCGATCCCGATCAGCCGCACATAATCGTCTGGATGGTTGGCGACTAACTCGCTCAACATCGCAATCGCTTCGGCTTCGCGCGCGCCTTGATAGGATGGCCCACTCGTCCAAGAAGTAGCGCGATAGCGACGGGGGTCGGCAAACTCAGTGCCGATCCGACAACCCTGATTTAACAGATCCCGAACCGTGCGAGCGACATCAGTGCCACCACCATTGCTGACGGAGTTGCCGCTACTGGCAACTGCGGTCTTGCCACCATTAATCTTGGCATTACTCACTTGAGTTACGGCACCATCGGGACGTTGAATCATCAATTCCAATACCCGCGTGCGCGACTGGGTATCGACACCCAGCAGTTGCACGTATTCGCCTTGGTGTTGGTCGAGCGCGCTAGCGATGCTAGCGAGGACAGTGCTTTCACTGCCTTGAGTGACTGTCGCACTTTGCCACGAACCAGTCCGAAAACGGCGAGCATCGGCGTATTCGATGCCCACGCGGTAGCCTTGACTCAATAACCGCCGAATCTGTTGGCGGACGCTATCACTAATATCACTCATATCTTCGGTTCTCTGTTAAATCATCAATAACTTTTGAGTTTAAATCTTAGTCTTGACCAGACTAGATGCAGCCGACCTGAATCGGCCTATCGATCGCCACTTTGGAAGAATTTATTTAAAAATTACCCAAAATTTAAAATTAACTACATAATAGTTTTTATCATGAGGCATCGCGTTTGCTGTAAGTCAGATCGTTACCCAGTGCCACTGTATCCACGATCGCGACGATCATCGCATCGACAGGATAGCGGTCTTTGTTGGAGATTTGACGGGCAGCACTGCCCAGACTCACTAAAACTACTTCTGTTAAACCTGCCCCCACACAATCGGCGGCCACCTCATACTCTGGCAGTTCGTTACCTGCGGGATCGAGCATTTGCACGAGCAAAAACTTCGTTCCGGTTAAACTCTGTTCTTTGTGGGTACTGACCACAGTACCCAGGACTTTAGCTAGCTTCATCTAGCCTTAAGAACGTCTACCGCCGATCGCGAGTGGGCCGGGGCCATTTAAACTATCGCGAAATTTCTCTACATCTTCGGTGTAGTTCATTGGTAAGACGTACTCAAGGTTCTCATGAGGACGAGCGATGATGTGTGTGGACAGTACTTGACCGCCATTAACGCGCTTGACAGATTCAACACCTGCGGATACAGAAGCTTGAACTTCCGAAACGTCGCCACGAACGATGACGGTGACGCGACCGCTACCGATTTTTTCGTAGCCGACTAGCGTGACGCGTGCGGCTTTGACCATAGCATCCGCAGCTTCCACAACGGCGGGAAAGCCTAAGGTTTCGATCATCCCAACAGCAATAGACATTATCAATGACTCCTAAATTTTTGACTTTAATGCGATATTTTAGCTAACTTGCAACTTCTAGACGCGGAATTTTTCGACGTCTTCGGTGTAGTTCATGGGTAAGACGTACTCTAGGTTCTCGTGGGGACGAGCAATGATGTGAGTGGATAGCACTTCACCACCATTGACGCGCTTAACGGATTCCACACCTGCGGATACGGAAGCTTGTACTTCAGAGACATCACCACGGACAATGACAGTTACCCGACCGCTACCAATTTTTTCATAGCCGACCAATGTGACTCGTGCGGCTTTGACCATGGCGTCGGCAGCTTCCACAACAGCAGGAAAACCTTTGGTTTCAATCATTCCCACGGCAATAGACATATATTTTTCGTCCTTAGAGTAAATTTGTAGTTGGCGATTCGCGCTCCTCGGCTTTGCCGAGGGTTTAGCGAATCAAGAGGGCGACTCGCGCCCGCCTTGGTTTCCCGACGGTCTAGCGAGTCAAGATAACGACTCGATCGAAGGTCGATCGAAATCTATATTTAGTAGCATACACTGATTGTTTCCATAGACTTTTGTCTATCAAAAACTCAATACTAGGGATCTGCTAAAGTCAAGCATAGACTGAGACGTTACGCTTTGGCAATATAAGCAACAATTTTATTTTGTTAATTTAGATATCAGAAAGTTTTATATGACGACTGTAATTCGTCCGAAAACTCGATGAATTTTGCTTGACAAAAATGTGTTGTTGTGGTTGCAGTGTGTTAATCGGTTTTGTCGCCAGTTTGGAGTGGCAATAAAGGTCGCGATCTGCGATCGGTCAATTGGTCTATTTGCTGAACTCCAAGTCAAGCTTTCCCCTTTTCAAGGGGATGGATCTGGAGACGTCCCCCTAATATCGAGATTTTGAAATAGTGCTTAGTTTTAGGTTGCTGGTGCTAGAGAACCCGGGTCTGGGGGGAGACCTCCCCCCAGCCCCCCTCCGAAGGGTCGATCTGTGCGAAGCGTGGTGCGCTTCGCATTAGTGCTGAATGTCATCGATCTAGGGGTAATGGATATGTCTAATAACAAAGATGACTTCTACCCTAACGTCATTTATAGAACCCATTTAAGATCTCTACGGTTGGTGGGCAAAATACGTCATCCTGTCGTTTGTTGGGGCGTTGCTGAATTGGGGTATGAAGCGTAGATTTTGCCCTCACCCCGCCAGGATCTCAAAAGATCTCAAATGGGTTCTATATTTAACGATAATACTGCGATAACTTGCGGTAGGAACGCGATCGCATGGCTAGCAAGGTCATCAGTAATCCGATCGCGCCAGTGACGGTAAATAACAGTGCAAGACCGCGATCTTTGCCTGTGCCGAACCAGTCGCCAATCAGCTCTACGCCAGCACCTGTAGTCATGAATGGAATAAACAAGATTTGCGCGATCGGGCCGATGGCGAAAGCAGTTAGCGGCGATGCTGCTTGTTCGACACTTTGAGCGAACCCAAATACGCGTCCCTGTCGTTCTGGTGGAATCACTTTTTGGAGGATGGTTTGTTCGCAAGCTTCGGCGATCGGAATCAGGCATAGATAGAGAAATAACCCGATCGTCAAGAACACGATCGATCGCTGAATTGTAAATAATGTGGCGATCGTCCACATCACGATATTGGCGATAAATAGCGTTCGCAACGGATTGGCACCGACACCTTTTTTTGCAACTGCCAAGCCACCCACGATGAATCCCAAACTCAAGAAGCCCCACAGAACCCCCCATGCTTGTACCGAAACCAACGACAAGCCATAAGCATCCATCAGCGACATGAACACGCCACCCAAAAAGTTATTGAAGGTGGTAAAAAAAATCAGTGCAAATAGCCCAGGAACTAGCTTTAAGGCGGCGATCGTGCCAGGTAGATCGATGCTATCGAAATGAGATTCGGTATGAACGATTTTGGTTTCGGGAATCGATAGGATCGATAAATGGAGGATAACTAAAATTGTCAGTCCGATCGCGCAGACTAACATCCAATATATCCCCAAAAATCCGATCGCCAGTCCGCTCATAATCGAAGAGATCAAGAAGGCGACACCATTTGTCATGCCAACTAAACCGTTGGCACGAGCGCGTTTGGCTTCGGGAATCAGAAATGTCACAAGTGTTGACAACGATATCGTCCGCAGATTGCCCGCGATCGCGCCAATCAATGCCAGGATGATAAATACCCACAGCATGACGCTACTTGGATCGGTAAAGGCCGCTGCTGGAGTAACTTGAAAAATAATGTAATCGAGAATATAGGCACCTAGCGAACAAATACTCGACAGCATCATCGCCGATTTTTTGCGATATCGATCGACTACAGAGCCGAGCAAAAAGCCCGAAGTAGCTACTGTTAATAAATAGATTCCCGCCATCACCGATGTCACAACTACCGACTGAGTTTGTAAATACACCCAAAATGTCACTGCAAACCACACGAATGAATTTGTCAGCGAAGCTACTAGCGAGTTCGCTAAAACCGCATAAAAAAGTTTGGTCATCTTCCTCTATTCAAAATCGGGCTGGACTAATCTTGGCGATCGCCGATCGCCTGCGTTAACAGCCAACTGGCTGCGAATATAAATACTTTGCTATGGGCATAAAATCGATCGCTCTGTATTTTGGATAAATTCCCAACTCAATCGATCGAGTGCGGATATTTGGATCGATCGTCGATCGATTATTTGTTTATTTCCACTCGCCCTTTGGCTCGCTGCCAAAAACAAAGCGATCGGCAGTTTCCAAATCTTCTTATGAAATCTAGCTCGTCACTGAGCGATCGCCATCTAAATAATGGCAACTCAAAGTTACCGATCGATCGAGCGGTTAATTAGTAAAATATTAAAATTTAGGACACAGATAGTCGAGATTATTTTTCTAAAATTGCTACGCTGCAAGCCGAGATCGCAATCTTTAATTACTTGACAAAATGCTGCATCTGCCGATCGGCTTATAAATATTACTTCATTGTTCGTATGGATTGAAGTCTCTCAAATATGTTAACGCAATTTTAGCAATCGTGCCGAGATTGCGTTAAAACGGCTACATTTAAAATTCCTAATTCGATCGCGATCGTACAACAAATCGATCGTCAATAGGCGATCGATTTGTTGTGCAATTGCAACTCTAATCTGTCGAATGCTTAATTTAATTGCCTTCTCCCCCGCTCCCCGCTCAATGCAAGGCTAGCTTAATGACGCCCAGCCGTAACACCACCATCTACAGGTAGAACCACCCCAGTAATCCAACTCGAATATGAATCATCGGCTAAAAACAAAATTGCTGCCGTCGTATCGCTCACTTGTCCATTGCGCCCTAATGGATGAAAGGTATCGAACGCAGCCAGTTGTTCTGGGGTGAGGATCGAGTCGAATAACGGCGTTTCTACTACCGCAGGCGCGATCGCATTGACGCGAATTCGAGCGGGGGCAAATTCGATCGCTAAGTTGCGCGTGAGGGCATGTACGCCGCCTTTGGCTGTCGAAGAACCACTGCATGGTGTCGCCGCGATCGCGTGTGAAGACCACATCGAGCCGATATTGACGATCGATCCACTCTCCCGTTGTTGCATTTGCGCGATCGCGGCTTGGGACATGTAGAAGTAGCCGCGCAATAAATTCAGATAACTATCCAAATCTGCGGCGGTATGTTCGAGAAAAGGTTTCGGCGCAAAAACACCTGCATTATTGAGCAGTATATCGACGCCGCCAAATCGCGATCCTGCCAATTTGACGATATTTTGACTCGTTTCTAGTTGTCCGATATCCCCCGTCATGTAGACAACCCGCTCCCCAGTCGGATCGATCCGAGCGGCTGTCTGGGCTAATATTTCCTCGCGCCGTCCATTGAGGACGATCTTCGCTCCAGCTTGGTAGAAAGCCTGCGCCGCATCCGCACCGATACCGCTTCCGCCACCTGTGATTAATACAACTTTATCTTTCAGACTCATGGCTCGCCCCTAAATTGCTATGCTTGGTTATGCTCAGAATACGAGCGCAATTCAATCCCCGCAAGCAGGCACAATTTTGATAGGTAGGTTACTTTTATGACTGAAATACCATCAGTTCGCGCCCCAGAAATTTTAGAAAAAATTCCCGATGTTGCCGAAGCGGTGGAAGTTGTCTTCGGCTGTAAATGGTCGCTGCGAATTTTGGCACTCATTCGCAAAGGTATTTGTCGTCCTGGCGCGATCGAGCGAGAATTAGATGGTTTGACTACCAAGGTGCAGAATTATTATTTTCGGCGGATGATAGGTTTGGGTATTTTAGAAAAAATTGTCTATCCTGCCGTACCGCCACACGTAGAGTATCACTTGACTGATTTTGGACAGCGATTCGTGCCAATCTTAGACTCGATCGAACAGTTACAAACAGAACTCGAATTAGATCGAAATAACCAGATTTTATAAATGACTGCTCAAATTAGGGATAAAATCTCGATCGATAATCAAAAATATGCGATCGAACAACGTAGCAATTGGGAAGTATGGTTCGAGCCTGCTACACATGGGATTGTTCCAGATAAAAATTGTTCTACTGGTTGTTATCGAGGATTCTACTGTCATTACGCCATTAAGGAAGATCGCCTATTTTTAAAAGAAATACGCGATCGATTTATTCACGATCGCGTAGAGCTATTGCCAAATTTAGATTTCTCTATTTACGATCTGAATCGTCAAATATTAGCAGAAGTTTTTCAGCACAAGTATTAGCTCAAACAGAACAAGTATTAGCTCAAACAGATCCATGTAATTCGATTTTCCTAGCATTTGTAGAATGAATCGGACGGGCATCGATCGGATAAAGCTTTTTAAACTCCTGAAGTTGCGAGCTAGAAATTGTAATTGGTGTTGTTAAAACAGCCCAATTAACGCCTTCACTACAAGGCGGTGTCGTTAGCGATCCGGTATAACTATAGTAAGACTTACTATTTGGTAATAAATGTGCGGCATCGATCGTGATGTTATCGATTGCCTTTGTTTGACCGATTGGTGGAATTGCTTTCCAAATTTTACTGATAAGCGGATTCTCTCGGCCTTCATTCATCATTACGCCTACGACAGCAAGTTTGCCCGCTGCATTGCGATGAACGAAATGTGCTTCCATTGCCGCAGCTTTACCTGCTATTTTATGTTCGCTAGGTGTATGAAAATGAAATTGTAGCAATTGATATTCTTCACCATCGATCGAGATCGTGCTACCCGGATTATAGTTAACTTGAATACTATGTCCGTTATTTACCACAGCCAAAGGTGAAGATTGATAATTAAAGGCAATCTGCACGGGTTGTCCTGTTACTGCTCCTGTAATATCGATCGGTGACTGATTTTTACCTACATCACAGGTCGCAAAATCGCGCGAAATCTTACCCCATGCATCGGGATTTAAATCGCCTTCATAACCCCACTGTGGCGCGCTCTCTGCTGCTAAAGTTGGTAATGGAGATAGACACAATCCGAACACAAATAGGATCGCGATTGCGATCGTCCGCAGACAATACTTTTTAACTATATTCATCTAAATAATATTTCTCTCTCAGCTCGATTAAACTCATTATTTCTCAAATAAGCGATCGCACCAACCAGATTGTTATTTATCTAAATACCAAACTACCAAAAAAATCCCCTCCTCGGA
>NZ_PVWO01000247.1 GCF_003003845.1 Chamaesiphon polymorphus CCALA 037
CCCTCTCCCCCCTTACCACTAGTGGATCGGACAGTCTCTCAAGAACACATAAAACAACGGCGTCGCCAATTACAGCAACAGCGACGCGTCAGAGCGATCGTGTCTTTATGGCGACTCATCTGTATGGGTGGAATTTTTGCGGGGATAGCTTGGGCGATCGATCGACCCGATTGGACGATTTCTAAACCCGATCAGATTCAAATTGAGGGCAATCAGTATTTAACCGATGCCACAGTTCGATCGATGCTCACAATTCCTTATCCGAAATCGATCGTGGAATTGGCTCCTACGCAATTAGCCACCCAGCTCAAACAGCGCAGCTCGATGGCAACTGTAAATATCGATCGTGGAGTATTTCCGCCGCGCCTACTCGTGCAGATTCAGGACTTCCCGCCAGTGGCGCGGATTATGCAAAACGAAACTACTGCATCGCAAATATTTATCGACGAGCGCGGGTTGCAATTGCCGCTGGCTAGCTATCGCTCGATCGTCTGGCAATCTTTACCAACATTGCAGTTACGACCGCCTTCTCAGGGTATGTGTCCCCAATGGCCGCAACTTTATCGAGCCGTGCGGACTAGTGCTGTAGCTATTGGGATTGTTGATTGTCGCAATCCCCAAAACTTGATGTTGCAAACCGAAGTAGGTAAGGTGAGGCTGGGCGCGATCGGTAGTAAGCTGCAACTCGATCGGCAAATACAGCAACTCGATCGACTCCGCGATTGGCCCAAATCTGCCGAACCCGAAAATATTGACTACCTGGATTTGGAAAATCCGGACTCTCCTAAATTTCAACTCAAACCCGATTCAACTACTCTTCCCAATCCAAATACGACTTCTAACTAAAGCCGCAAACTATCTATGTAAGACATTGGAATACATCAATAGTATGTACGTGCAGGCAATATATACTTTAAATAATCCTTCTATAATCTCTATATTCTAGCACGATGAAAGTCTATCCTACAGTCAATAGCCACTTAGATTTAGCTCGATCGCGCCCTTATTTTTCAAGGAAAGACCAAAAAATGTACACTACATGTCTAAGTAATATCAAAAAATATCTATAATGCGGGTTACTATGCTTTAAAAGGTTCAACACATAACTAGCGCATGAATAACTCTAGTCCAGTCTCCTATCCAGGATTCAAAAGCCACTCGCTACGAGATGGTTACACCATACCAAGGGATGAACTAATGTCTGAAGGTATCACTTTTAGCAATACAGCTCGCATCAAAGTAATTGGTGTTGGCGGTGGCGGCAGTAATGCGGTCAACCGGATGATTGCCAGCGATATCGAAGGCATAGAATTTTGGACGATGAATACTGACGCGCAAGCTCTATCCCACTCCGATGCAACGCGCCGAATTCAATTAGGCCAAAAACTCACTCGGGGACTCGGTGCGGGTGGTAACCCAGCCATCGGCCAAAAAGCTGCCGAAGAGTCGCGCGAAGAAATCGCGCACGCGCTCGAAGGAGCTGACTTGGTGTTTATTACCGCTGGGATGGGAGGCGGCACTGGAACTGGTGCAGCTCGGATTGTGGCAGAGGTCGCGAAGGAAATGGGTGCCTTAACAGTGGGTGTGGTAACTCGTCCCTTTACCTTTGAAGGACGCCGCCGCACAAATCAAGCAGAAGAAGGAATTAGCGGACTGCAAAGTCAGGTTGATACCCTAATTATCATTCCCAATGATAAACTGCTACAGGCAATTAACGAGCAAACTCCCGTTCAAGAAGCGTTTCGGATTGCAGATGACGTACTGCGCTCCGGCGTCCAGGGCATTTCGGATATCATCACGATTCCTGGATTGATTAACGTGGACTTTGCGGATGTTCGCACGGTGATGGCCGATGCTGGTTCGGCACTAATGGGAATTGGCGAAGGATCGGGCAAATCGCGCGCGCGCGAAGCTGCGGTTCAAGCGATCAATTCGCCACTGCTAGAATCTTCGATCGAGGGCGCGCGTGGTGTCGTACTGAATATTACGGGCGGTTCGGACATGACCCTAATTGAAGTAAGTACTGCGGCGGACACGATTTATGAGGTCGTCGATCCGAATGCAAATATCATCTTTGGCGCGGTCATCGATCCACAAATGCAAGGTGAAATGCGGATTACAGTAATTGCGACCGGATTCACAGGCGAAATTGCCGAGCCGATGGGTCGTCAGCGCAATACGACGGTTGCGGCTCAACGCCCTAATTCAGCCTTACCGTCCGAGCAGCAAGCCGCTCGCAAACAACCAGGAACATCTGTTGGAAACGAAAGTTTTCCTCAACCCAAACCCCCTCAAAATCCTGGAGCGGATTTACCCGCCTTCTTACAAAACCGTCGTCCTAACAAATAACTTTGGATTAGATGGATTTGGTCATGGTAGTAGTCGCTTATTTAGTTAAGCGACTACTACCACTCTGGAATGCTTATCGATCGAACTCTCGTCACGTTTGATATCAAAGCTACCAACAAGCGATTGGTAACTTTAATTGTTACGCGCATAAGTGCAGCTATTTAGCTGTGTGTCAAGTCACATTGCAACAGTTATATTTAGAATTACCCACTAGGCTCAATTTTGCTACGGCTGCGGCGATCCCATCGCTTCACAGTCAGTATGATTGCCGAAAAAAACTGTATCAGTCTAAATTGATACTAAAACCATGATTCACTCAAACCAGTATAGCATTTCTTCAGGCACTCGAACTATGTCTTTAAAACAGTTAAATGTAAAAATTCCCGAACAAGAACTTAGAATTCTCGAAGCTTTCGCCGAAAAGACCGAGCGAACTAAGACCGATATTATTAGGGAATTCATTAGATCTCTACAATCCAAAATTTGAAGGCATAGCTCGGAACTATACACCATAGCTTCAGGTTCTCGGTAGTAGAGCGTGGCGATTTACAGTCGCTAGTCCTCGATCTTGGCAAGAAGCGATCGAGTCATCTCGATTCGATCGTCGCTTAACTTCTTGCCAATGTCTCATCTTCGATCTGGCCCGATCGCCTCCAATCCTCCCCCAGGTGAGTGTGGATGTGCTCGATCGTCGTGCGATATTTATTACTATCCACAGTCCACAAACCGTACATTAAACCGAAGTATAATAGAATTATCCAACTGTCCCTATACAGTAACTAATTGTGTCACGTTCTCACCCGAATTGGCGACCTGCCCAGCCCAGACTTGCGCTAGCACAGCTTGGCAGCGGAATTAGTCATGCTCGCAAACGATTATTACTACGTTGTCTGACAATTAGTCTGCTGTTTATCGCTTCTGGGTGCAATGCTGGCACATCTTTTCAAAATCCGTTTGCACCAGATCCCAAACTCAAAGAGCCACTCACAGTAGGCCCCAATCCCTCGCCGACGCCAGCAACTTCGTCGCCTAACGCCCTGCCTGCCGATTTTCCCGTATATCCCCAGGCAAAACTGCAATCTACAACACAAACGCCAGATCTGGGCACCGTCACTACCTGGACGACTGCCGATCCGATCGATTTTGTCTATAAATTTTACCAGCAAGAACTCACCGCCAAACAATGGGAAATAGTCACGCAACCTAGCGATAGCAATCCCATCCTCGCCGCCAAACAAGCCCAAATCAACGTTTCAATCGAGCCTCAAACTAGTAGCGATAAGCAACAGACTGGCGTCACTACTTATACCATTAGTCTGCGCGGAGCGACTGATGCAGCAACCACTACGCCAACGCCAACGCCTACAGCTACTACTCCCACATCTACAACTTCACCCCTACCCACCACCAAACCGATTGCCAAGCTCCCTACCTCCACTACCGATTACGTCAAAGATCTGACTCAAATCGGCGTGTTAACTAGTGCAGAGTCCGCACCCAATCGGATAGTCACTCGCCGCGAATACGCGCGCTGGCTCGTCGCCGCACACAATCGGATTACAGGTAGCAAACCCACCCAGCAAGTCAAACTAGCCACTACTGACACCAACCCCGCATTTCAAGATGTCCCTAGTACCAATCCCGATTTTCCGAGCATTCAGGGATTAGCCGAAGCGGGACTGATTCCGAGTCCTCTCAGTGGCGACGCCACCAGCGTCCTGTTTCGTCCCGACACCCCGCTGACGAGAGAACAGATGATTTTGTGGAAAGTACCGTTAGATACTCGCCAGCCGCTACCCACAGCCTCACTAGATGCCGTCAAACAGACGTGGGGATTTCAAGATGCTGGCAAAATCGATCCTAAAGCAATGCGAGCGGTGTTAGCTGATTTTCAAAATGGCGATCGATCTAATATCCGCAGGGCATTTGGCTATACAACTTTATTCCAACCAAAGAAGACTGTTACTGTGGGAGAAGTTGCTACTACTCTTTGGTATTTTGGAGCCAATAGTGAGGGTTTATCCGCTCGCGATGCAGTTCAGACGGAGCAATAAATTAATTACAGCGAGGATAACTGATTATGTTTCTGGTGTAGCTATTTGCATTGTTAGTTGGGTAGTAATGAATACCACCGTTTTTATGTCTAACATACATTCGGCTATTAGCGTCCACCTGGAAACATGTAGAACGGGATTGAGAGTTACCAATTGGTGAATTGAAATTAGTGGAGGAACGTACTGAAACTGGACGAACGATCCTTGGGCTTTTTACGGTAGTATACCTTACTGTCTGCGATCGACACGGCAAAGCTAAAAAGAACGCGAACCCAATCGTACAGATACTGGCAACTAATTTGAGGGAGGGGATGAGAGATTTAGTTATCATCGATCGAGATGGGGATATAGCTCTCAACCGATGATAATTCAAGCGTCATTCATTTGAATGCGATCGAGATCGGGTACTTAAATATTATTGCGATCGTCTAAAGATACCGAACTAACCAATCGATTTTCAACCTCGACAATTGTTGTCGATACCATCGCGGCAACTAATTGTTCTGGTGTCACGGTAAATGGTAACCGATGTAAATCGGAATCGGGTTTGCAGGCAAGTGTCGCCGCACGATCTAATTGGGAGATTGTAATTTCACTCAAACCTAAATCGGATAGAGTTTTTGGTAAGCCAATCGTACTGTAAAAATCGAGTAATTGTTGTCTGGCTGTGGCAGCTAATCGATCGCCCTGAAGCATTTCTTGTAGTCGCAGTTGGACTAAGATTCCATAAGCCACTTTTTCGCCGTGTAAGGCGTGGTGACTGCCCGGTAGGTGTGTTAGACCATTATGCACGGCATGGGCGGCTACAGTGCGACACTGGGCACCGCCTAGCCCACCAATGACCCCCGCCAGTAGCACGGTAGCATCGACGACTTCTTGCCAGTCTTCTCCATCGGGATGTTCGAGTGCTGATGGTGACTTTTGAAATAAGATATCTCTGAGGACGCGCGCTTGTTGAACTGCGGCAATGAGTAACGTTTGGGAGGAATGACCGCTACTGACTGAAGCTTCGTACCATTTGGCGATCGCATCGCCGATGCCTGCAACTAGCGTCCGTTGGGGTGCTGTAGCGACAATACTATAGTCGAGGACGAGTAAATCGGGACATTTAGCCAGACTGACATCATACAAGAATGCGCCCGATTCCGAATAGATATTGGATAAAGCCGTCCACGCCGCACAGGTAGCTCCAGAAGTAGGAATCGTCACTACTGGCAACTCACAACGGTAGCCTAATAATTTAGCAGTATCCAGGCATTTACCACCACCGACACCGATGATGACATCTGCTTGATGTGTGGTAACTGCTAGCATCAGTCGATCGAGACTACTTTCACAACAGTCGGGAGTATAATTTATTTTCTCGATGGCTAAGTCAGGACGATCGAATAATACTTGTAATTGACTCAGTTCCAAGCCGCGATCGCCACCCACGATTAACGGGCGTTGACCCAAGCTCGCGATATACTCGATCGCATCTGCGAGCGCATGTCGTCCCCGCATCACACGAGCGGGAGCAACCAGCAAGGAAATAGCAGTATCAGTATGAGTCATGGCTATCGATCGGCAGTTGATGATTTTAATTATATTTGTTGGTAGCAGTCGGGGCTGCGGTTGAAAACCGATCCGGTACGGTAGTAAATCTAGTTAAGGTAATCTATCTTAGCAAATAATATTTGAAATCTATCCCCAGTTCGCTCATCCCCAGCGACTGTTACAGTTCTTGACGAGATGGAGATCGCGCCCAAACAGAGTGGTACCATGGCAAAAACCCTACAACTAACAGTTTTATGGCAGACAAACTAACTGGCAAAACACCGATTTTTGGCGGTAGCACTGGTGGGTTACTCAGCAAAGCCGAAGTAGAAGAAAAATACGCGATTACTTGGAATAGCCCCAAGGAACAAGTATTTGAGATGCCTACTGGTGGTGCGGCGACAATGGTATCTGGTGACAACCTTTTACAATTGGCTCGCAAAGAACAGTGCCTCGCTCTTGGTGGTCAATTGCGCAAATTCAAAATCACCAACTACAAAATTTACCGGATTACCCCTAATGGTGATACGACATTACTCCATCCTAAAGATGGTGTATTTCCTGAAAAAGTTAATGCTGGACGGGAATTCAATGGTAAAGTCGATCGTAATATTGGTAGCAACCCCAATCCTGCGACACTTAAGTTCTCTGGTAAAAGAACCATCGATTAGATTTGCTTAATTTTAATAATTGTTTAGATGAGGCGGAAACTTCAATGTTTCTGCCTCATTTTTTGACGTTAAATCGTATCTGGATCGATGCCTAGTTCTCGCAACTTTGCTATGAGTTGCTGATTTCGATCTGCGACTGCGGCTAATGCCTGCTCGGTTTCAGATAGAGTTTGGGTAATATTTTCTAGTTCCCGAGTGGTTATTTCCAGTCTTTGCGAAACTTGCTCGAAGCTTAAAAATGGCTCTCCATCGGGTCGATAGATTTGCAATTCGGGTGACGCGCTCGGATCGAATCTGATTCCCAAGCGCGGACTACACCAATCCTGCATGACGGGAATTTCAGTTAGATAACCATCCACTCGCTCCCATCCAGAGAGCGCATTATTGTCAGGATCGTAAATATAATATTCTTCGACGTCATGACGGTCGTAAAAAGCTAATTTGGCGGCCATCTCATTGGATGTATTCCCAGGTGAGAGAATTTCAAATACCACTTGCGGTGGAATGCCAGCTTCTTCCCATTGCTTATAAGAACCTCTATCTCCCTTTGGTCTGCCAAATGCTACCATCACATCTGGAGCGACTCGGCGTTTGGGATTGCCTTCGACAGGATACCAAAGTAAATCTCCCGCCACGAAGACGTTGTCGTCATTGGTAAACAACCAGTCCAGGTTATATTTGACGATCGTAATCCATCGAAATTGTTTGGTATTATCTGACATCGGCTTGCCGTCGCTGTCGGGGTATTCGATTTGACTCGGATTCGGTATTTGGGCAACCATAATTCAGATTTTGGCTACGAGATTCTTAGATCTAATTGTAATTTAGGTTTTAGGCTTTGGACGGCTTGTGGGCATCGAGAATTAAACCACTGAGGCTTATAAAATTTACCTAAAACCCAAAGCCTAATACCTAAAGCCTAAAGCCTAATAATTACATTTCCTTGATAATGACCTTATCGCCTTGAACTTCGCCGACAAGAATCAAATCTGCCACACCGACAAACAGACCGTTTTCGAGAACGCCAGGAATATTATTGAGAGTCTTTTCTAAGTCAGCAGGATTGTCGATCGAGTCAAATTTCACATCTACGACTAAGTTACCCTGATCCGTTACCACTGGGCCAGCTTTTTTGACACCCATGCGGAGTTGAGGTTTGCCACCTAATTTTTCGATCGCACGCATGACAGGCGTGACAGCCATCGGAATGACTTCAACAGGTACTAGGAAAGTAGAACCTAATTTATCGACTATTTTGGTATTGTCCACGACAACGATAAACTGATTTGCCAATGCATCGACTACTTTCTCTTGGGTATGCGCCGCACCGCCACCTTTAATCAGATTTTTATTAGGATCGACTTCATCTGCACCATCGATCGCGATATCGATGCGATCGGCTTCATCGAGCGTCGTTAAAGGGATACCATACTGTTTAGCCAGTACTGTCGCCTGAAAAGAAGTCGGAATCCCTTTGACATTGGTAATTTCTCCATCCGCCAACCGTTTGCCGATAAACTCGATCGCAAATGCCGTCGTCGAACCAGTACCCAATCCCACGATCGAATTAGACTGTACCCGCGCCGCAGCAGCCTTACCAACTTCCTGCTTCATCAAATCTTGTGGTGTCATTATCTTCTAAATCTCATTAAACATCTGCCGATCCACTTTATCAGTCAATTGGAGCGAGAATCTACATTCTCCCGTCCCAAACAATCTCGCTCCCAACTCCCAACCCCCAACTCCCAACCCCCAACTCCCACCTCCCCGCTCCCCGC
>NZ_PVWO01000248.1 GCF_003003845.1 Chamaesiphon polymorphus CCALA 037
GAGATGTGTATAAGAGACAGCCCATAATATCCGCAGCCAGATCGAATACGCGTTCTAATTCTGGCACATTTAGAAACGTTGGCGTACCACCGCCGATCGCCATCCGCGCAAATTGGGATTCACCCAAGGCGGCTTTTACTTGTTGGGCTTCTCTAGTGAGGGTTTTTAAATACTCGGTGACTAAATCTTCACCTGCATTTGTTTGGGTAAATAAGTTGCAAAATCCACACCGCATTTCACAAAAAGGAATATGCAGGTAGAGGAATAATGCTTCCTTTTTTTCCTGTGCCCAAACTGTTGATAAATGTGCTGGTGGATCTAAAGGGCGATAGGCGGTTTTGTGAGGGTAGGCGTAGGAATAGGATGTGTAGGTAGAATTTGCCAGAAGAGTTTGGAGTGTTGTCATTTAGATTTTGGATTTTGCGGCTCAAATCACGCGGAGGTTCCCTCCGCATGTGTTTGAGACAAGACAGGATTTTGGATTAGTGAGAGTGGACATTGCTCACATTACTATGTTTGTACCGTAAATTCATCAGGATGAATACCCCAATTTACCCAGGAGATCGCTGCTTCCGCAGATTCCATATCCGGTGGAACTCGCAACACATGAATATGCCCTGTGCTGGGACAAGTCATCTTGAGTAAGGCAATTTCTTCATCATCGAGATCGCCGTTAATTTTAAGCAAAGTATATTCCCGCCAATTATCTAATTGATATGCGTTTAATTCTTCGCAAATTTTCACGTATCCTAGATGCTCGATTAATAATCGTCGAACTTCTACATTGTTCTCATCCAACAGCCATTCAGATTTCCACTCACTCAATTTTGTCCAATATCGCCGAGGAAGATCGACACCTAAGAAGCTTACATTCAAATCTGATGGGATTTTCTGTAGCAGAGACAAGTCTTGTATTTCATACATTGCTTCCAAATCTAAGTTGGTTAAATTTTCTAAATGTTCGAGACTAGGTGGTAACTTTTTAAAATTATTTCCTGATAAATACAAGCCACTCAAGCTTTTCATTCCCGTTAATCGATCTGGTAAATCATTGAGTTGATTATTGTCCAAGCTCAATTCTACTAGATTAGATAATCTATCGATTGTACTGGGTAGACTTTCGATTAGAGTTTCATGACATACTAACTGCTCTAGGCTCTCAAGATTACCAATCGTATCTGGTAACTCTTTGATTGGATTACCATCTATACATAAATAACTTAAGGCAGACAAATTGCCAATACTGGAGGGTAAACAATAAATTTTGTTACCACACAAGTCTAACGAAGCCAAGTTTTTTAAGCCGCCAATTGTATCTGGTAACTGACATATTTTAGAGTTACTAGTTAAATTAAATTCTTCTAAATTATAAAGCTTGCCTATTGTATCTGGTAGCTTGGATATCTTAGTTACGGAAATTCTTATTTTTCTTAAATTAGTTAGATTGCCAACTGTATCTGGTAAGTATTTAAGGCTTTTACAACAAAACAAATCTAACTCCTCTAAGTTAATCAGATTGCCTATACTATCGGGAATTAATACCAAAGGATTGATTGTTAGATCGAGATGTTTTAAGCTGGCTAAATCTCCAATTTTATCTGGTAAAGCTTCAAGTTGATTTCTCGATAAACCCAAGTAGTTTAATTTTTTGAGATCTCCGATGCTATCTGGTAACGATTTCAGGCTATTTCCTTGAGTCTGTAACAAATTGAGATTGATGAGATTGCCTATGCTATCTGGCAGCGATTCAATTTGAGTACATGTGATAAATAATTTCTCTAAATTTATTAAGTCGCCAATACTATCGGTTAATTCTGTAATTTTCTCTCCTGATATTGATAGAGTTTGTAAACTAGTCGCTCGACCCAGAATATCTGGAATCCGAACGATATTGCAATTTTCGAGTTTAAGGGATCGAAGATTCTGTTCGATCGCCTGTGAGATTAACTTCTCTACTTTTGCCGCAGATAATTTTCTAGACATCAACTACTCATTCCTAAACGATCGATTATCTTTATCATCGACACAACTCGATCGAGAATAGCTATAGCATCGATCTAATCTCAATCTCTCTTCCCTTGGGATGTACCTATTCAAAAATAAAATGTTCTTTGATGAACATTTTTGTGGAGACTAGAGCAAAGAACAGATCGGGAAATCGAGCGATCGCAGCGTGTAACGCCCTCTTTTTCGATAAAACGATCGAAACAACCAAAAATCTGTTTAAGGCACATTACAGACAACCGCGTCGATCCATAAAAAAACAGTACCCCCAATCCGCACAAATAATCCCCATTACTGGCATAAATTTATAACAAAAACTCAGCATAAGGCACATTCCACACCACCGGATGACTCAATCGATGCCCATGATAATTATCCTCCCCATCAGCAGTACCACGATCGAACAGATAATCCCCATTACTGGCGCGCATTTATAACAAGAACTCGGCATAAGGCACATTCCACACCACCGGATGACTCAATCGATGCCCATGATAATTATCCTCCCCATAAGCCGTACCATGATCCGAACAGATGATTCCCATTACTGGTGCGCGGTGTTGCATTGCCTCAAATAATGGGGGAAGATGTCGATCGACATAAGCTAATGCGGCTGCTTGAGTAATCGGTGAATCTGCCGTTGCCCCTGGGAGAAAGATACAATTGGGCTGATGTAAAGCCGAAATATTGATAAATAGAAATACCCGTTGCGATCGAGGGAGTTTGGCTAAACATGCGATCGCCAATTTTACCTGATTTTCTGTAGAATTAGGATCGGTTACACCCAAATTCGGATGCCAATGACTCTCGGCAAACAGCCCTGGTAAGACATTCCCTAACGCATTTTGCTTATTAAAAAAGCCCACTCCGCCGATACAAATTGTATGATAACCCCGCTGGGCAAATCCAGAGATAATATCTGCCGTTTCAAATACACAAGTATTCTCCCCCGTCGTCTCGCTTCCTGCAAAACTGAGGGCGAATAACCGAGGATGTTTGCCTGGTAAATCTGGTGTGGGCAAGAAGCCCGCAAAAAATGCCTGGTGAGCGGCATAGGTGAAGCTTGCAGGCGTGTGTCTGCGCTCCCATTTACCTCCAGGTAATAACCTTGCTAAGTTGGGTATCTGCCCTGTTGCTAGACATTCCTGCGCAACATCGTACCGGAGGGTGTCGAGGGTGATAAATAGGAAATCGTGGGTACCAATTAATCGATCGACATTCATCTTTTTAATTGTGGATTGTGGATTGCGGATTTTGGATTATTAATCTGTAGGGGCGGGTTTATGAGATAACCTACGGATAATTCTAAAAATCTAAATCAAACCCGCCCTCCCCACTATAATTGCAGGAGATCGTTTACATATCTCGATCTCGTACCAGAGATAATCGATCGATATTTGCTGGTGGGGTTGGGCGGGTTTTGTTTAGAATTTAGGAATTTAGCGAGGATTGTTTGCATAAACCCGCCCCTACGGATCTGTGGGTTTTCATTATTCAGATACGGCGATGTAACGATATTCTTCATCATCATCTGCGTCTGCCTCTTGAGGATCGCCCAGATCGACTTCGATCGAGAGTTTTTCTAATTTCTCGATCGACTCTTCAGATAGGTAGTGATGGTGGAGATCGAGTTTTTCGAGGTGATTAATCAGCGGACTAGCTAATAGAGCTGTCGCACCGATATCGCCTAAATTACCTAATGATAGATCGAGAACTTTAATTCTCACTAAGATGGTGGCATTGGCGATCGCGATCGCGATTCGATCGGCGATATGACTATTTTTCAAACCTAGATACTGGAGATAAGGAAATAATGAACCACTCAGAATCGGTGCCAAATCTTCAACTGTCGTATCGCCACCATAGTCATCGGTACCCAACCACAATTCTAGATGTTCTAATTGGGGTAAATAACCCTGACATATTTCTCGCACTCGTTCGACACTCAAGCCGCCAGTTTCGACGATTAATGTTTTCAATCGATCGAGCTTTATCTCGCCAAAACTCAATTCTTCATTACCGCGTATTCTGAGGTATTCTAACTGGGGGTAAGCATTCCAGAGTGGCGACAAATCGCTTTGTTGAATCCACGAAATCTCGTATTCCTCGCCAGTAATATCGCCTAAAAATAGTGCCGTAAGATTGGGTAGTTTTGGGCTAGCGTCAACAAGCAATTGTACGACGGGTTCGCTCGATCCATCTTCAGCATCCCATTGTCCGATAATCAAGCTAGTAATTTTACTAACATTAGGATCTGCCAAAAATTGCATCAACAAATCGACGATGCTATATTCGGAATCATAATCGACGCTCAATCGATAGCTAGACTCAGTTGGGTTGACAATCCCGATTTCTGTTGTGTATTCAACAACTGGCTTACCTGCAAATAACTCGTCGTGGTGATAGATTCCCATTTTTTTATTGTGGATTGTGGATTGTGGATTGCGGATTGAAAGACAGTTTTTACGTTATATTACTCGATCTCGATTTTACCCAGTCTCCCAGTCTCCCCCTCTCCCCCTCTTCCACCAACATCCTTACCTCCGTTGTATAAGTATCCTCCCCTTGCCAGGTAATCTCTTGAAGCAGATCGCCAAAAGCATTCATTTCTAAGATATAGTGTTCCCTCAAATTCGGTGCGATTAATAAATCAATGCCACAATAAAAAGTATTAGGAAAACAAGCCGCCGCGCGTTCGCAGGTAGCTAGCATCTCCGCCCAAGCCGCAGGCGATAAACCCGCAGGTAAATCGCTAATTTCTCGGCGATCGTTTCCTAAGTGTAAATTAGTCATGGGGCTATTGCCTACTCGAATTACGGCTTGACGCGCTTTACCGCCAATTACTACTACTCGCACGTCAAATTCTTTCCCTTCCAATCGTGCTTTGGGGAGCCATGTTTCGATTTGAACTGATTCAGCAGCCAAAAAATTGATGATATCGGAGATCGCATCTGGATCGCGATATTGCCGAATTAATCGTGAATTGTAAAACCGTAATTCTCCTGCTTCGACAACTCGTTCGACGGTAGTAATCGCTCGATTCTCGTTCCGAGAGGCTCCGCCAACGAATCCATTGCGACGTTCGTAGGCAACCACTCCCGATGCCGATGAGCCATGAGCTAATTTAACAAATACTCTATTGATGTTTTCTGCGTCCATCAAAGCACATAATTTGTCATAAGATTTTGGATGGCGATCGATCGCTAACATCGGCGGTACGGGAATACCTGCTGCTGCTAATATTTGCTGACATTGGACTTTATCAAACATGATGATAATATCATCGGGATGATTTAAGATTCGTCCTTGCAAATTAGCCGTCCACGATCGCAATCGATCGCACCAGCCGAGATACCATTGACGTTGATACCAAATCCGCCCTAAATCTTCTGGTAACTGCGCCGCAGCACTAGCACTAATGCGTTGATGTCCTCCATCTGGCTCTAGTTCGGCACCTGCGGCAATCAACCCTCGATCGACTTCAAAACTGCGCTCTGGCGCGTCAAATCGGAAGATAGTATCTGGGGAGTCAAATTGGGCTAATTCGCACCTATTGGCGAGTAAATCAGCGTAAGCAATTAGTCTGGCTGGGGGTAATCCACAACGTGCTAATGCTTGCTGGAATAGCTGGACGCGGCGAGTTTCGGGGTTGGCAATTAGGACAAAGTTTTGCATCAATATTTTCTCGTGCGAGCGTAAATTTCAACCGCCCGTATGAAACTATTCATTGGATACTCCATACCTCATAAGTTGATAGTCTCTTAAAGATCCCGGTAAGTATTGAGCATCAGCTTGAACATAAAAAGGAAGTACTTGCAGCTTTTCTACTGCCACGTTAGAGAGACAGTTTTTAGATAAATTTAGAAACTTTAAATTACATATATTTGGACAATCTAATATCTTTTGTACGCTGCTATCGCTTAAGGAACCAATCTGCAAATCTAATACGGTTAGATGTTCTAAAATAGGACTATCTAAAATTTCCGATATTAATTCATCCGTAAATCTACAATTACGAAGAATCAGATATTTTAATTTCGGTGTCACATAGCCAGATAAGATGGGAAGCAGTGGGTTACCATCATAACGATCCCAATCATAGTAGTTAATACGATCTAGACCAAGTTCGAGATATTCCAACTCTGGCAGCTCAAGATCGCCATCGATTGGGTAAAATGCCTCCTGATTTATTTCATCAATAACTAACATTTTGAGCTTTTTATATATCGATTTTTTATTGATGATTCTTATTTGACTGGAATTATGGATGTAATGCCCATAGATTTGCAAGACTTCGAGATTGGGAAAAATTTCCAAAAAACATCTAAAATCAAAAATGCGAATATTAGATGACTGATATATTGACAACCAATCTTCACGTCTTTTCCCAATGCACAATGCTTTAAGACCTTCAAGCAAAAACCGAGCATCATTAAGCGTTGTTATAAGCGTTTTGAATTGTTTTTCTAATACTCTAGTAGAGTGAGTAATCTGGCCATCAATTTCAAAAAATAATGCTTGTAAATTTTTGACGTGTGGATCTTTTGCTAATAAATTAAATTCACTTACGTCGTAATAAGTACGATTGTCTATGTATGTCGAATTGTTCATTGTTACGACATAGGCATTATTTCCTGGATCTTTAATACCCTTTTTGCGATCGTAAGCAATGAATTTCCAGGGAAATAGACTCAATATTTTTCTAGATTCTTCATTGGCTCTATCTTCGATGATAGGATCTATTAATTTTCGAGCTAATTGACAAACATTGAGATCTGAATCCTTCAGTAATTCAAATGCTAAATCAATACCTCGATCGCCATATTCGGTCGCATTAGTGAGGGCTTGCATTCTCACGCTTGCAGATTGACTTTTTGACATGGCTTTAATTCCAGCAAATCCACCTAAGATAACCGCATTTTTCGGAGATGGATTTTGTCCACCTAAGACAGCATCGGATTCTTGGGGATTAGTTTCTGGCATAGGATCGATCGATGTGAGGTTATAGTTATTATGCCCGATCGATCTTACTATGTCTCTATCGATGCAGCCCTCAAATGAATTTGGGGCTAAGAGCCAAAGTCCGTTTCAACGGACTAAACAGCACTTGGCAAGTTACGACCAGAGAAAATAATTATCGCCGCCAATCAAGCTTTCCAGTCACCATAAATCGCGATCTGGCGATCGGATGTGCTACGAAAACAGGTCGATCGGAATATTCTTTCTTGGTAACTTGCCAAGTCGTGACTAAAACCGAATTTCAGTTATCTTCAGATAACTTTTGCCATAAGCGCGAAATTCCATTTCAGCGCGGATGTCGATTGCACTAGTCACAATCAATTCAATTTAGCGATCGATCCCTGCTCAACCAAAACCCGATTAGTCAATAAATCCGTCACAGTCACCACCAAAATTCGATGCTCCGTCACGGCAAATTCCACCGCAATTCGATCGATCCCTAATTCACCTGGTGGTTCCAATCTCGCTAGACAAACCGAATTGCGATCGCGTTCTAACGATCGATATTGAGATTGTTTATTTACCGGAATACTATTCATCCTCCCTTGCGCGTCATAAGTGACTTCTGCGGTGCTAATTTGGGCGATTTCGCCGATATCTAAGCGGAGTTCCGTTTGTCCTTCCAAGGCGACTTGGAGGGTTAATGGTTCCTCGCGTTTGCAGGGATATTTAATCCCAGCTTCAAACAGGGGGAAATAATTGTAAGTCCGAGTATATGGTTCCCACAGGCGGATACAATATCCATGTCGGAGATAATCTTCTAATCCGGCAATTTGGGTGAGAGCTAAGGCTCCATGTGCGACGGCTTCAAATGGTTTGTGGAGTTTGACGCGTTGTCTGCCAAAGTAGGAGATAAATAGTTGTTGAATTGCCTGAATCTGACAACTACCGCCGACTAATAAAATCTGTTCGACGTCTGTTTTCTGAACGCCTTTTCGCAAACCGAGGGTCAGGATTTCATCAATCGCATCTCGAAATTGTTCGAGTAATTGTCGCTGTTCTAATATTTCTTCTAACTGCGATCGATCTAAAGTCAGATCGTAGGACATAAATGTATCCTCATCTAACCAACTTTCTCGCGCGTCGGTATCTTTAGTCAAGCGAATTTTCAACCGTTCGGCGATCGCGAGTAAATTTTGCCAACCAACTTCGCCGATGGTTTCTCTATCGCTATTCAACTTAACTAAATAATCTTCAATAATCCACCTGTCGATATCTTCACCACCGACATATACATCCGTCTTGGCTAATACTTCCGCCTGCAATTTGAGATCGTCAGCACCCAAA
>NZ_PVWO01000015.1 GCF_003003845.1 Chamaesiphon polymorphus CCALA 037
TTTTTGTATATGTTCTTCTCTCTTTCACAAATCCCATTTCTTCACTAAATGGTTTTTGACATTTCTCACATTTAAATTGTCTTCTATTTATTTCTAAAAATACTGTCTTCTCTCCCCACGACAAATCTTTAATTATATGCCACCGATTCTGATGTAATCTATTGCTGTTTAAACCGCAGCGACCACAAACACTTTCTTTTTCAATTGCTTCGACCTGTAGGATTATTCCAATTCCTTCATACTGTCGATGCGAAGTTACCTTTACTCCTTCTAAACCTAGTAGTTCTGTTAGTAGTTTAAGCTCCTTTTTCGTGCTCATACTAGCTGCTTTACCTCAAAAATACTAAAACTAGATTTTACCTACATCTAAATTGTACTCTCTCGCCAACCAGTATCAGGTTTTCTTCACCGATCGTATTTATTTGCTTACTTTGTTTGCTCAATTTGCTATCGATCGAGCATACTAAGTAATGAAGAGCCTAATTTGGCCGCTAAAACGATCGCCACCCAGGTTTTAGAGCAGATTACACTCAACCTCCACGCACATGAAATTGAGCTACCGTTATATATTGCTAACTGCTTTCCTCCTCATAATGCTTGGGGGTTCAATGTTATTAAATTTCCTACTCTTTAATCGCGCCAAACTATATTACTTAGAGCTAAATCAAACACGTTTAGATCCATTAGGGTTGAGCAAATATCCGGTAAATATCAACATCGCTAATACTCCCCAGCAATTGCGGGTGGTTTTCTTTGGCGATTCTAGAGCTGCTGGTTGGACATCACCTCAGAGTAGTAAATATGAGTTTATTAACCGAGGTATTTCCTCCCAGACATCAATTCAGACCAGTCAAAGATTTTCAGCACATGTACGCTCATTAAAACCCAATCTAGTAGTTATCCAGGTGGGCATTAACGATCTCAAAACTATTGCTTTGTTTCCAGACCGCCAGCAACAGATCGTGACAAATTGTCAAGCAAATATCAAACAAATTGTAGCGGAATCTCAAAAAATCGGTGCTGTCGCAATCGTTACTACTATTTTTCCAGCAGGAGACGTGCCACTCGATCGCAAACCTTTCTGGTCGGATGAAATCG
Source organism: Chamaesiphon polymorphus CCALA 037 (assembly GCF_003003845.1). Lineage (GTDB taxonomy): Bacteria > Cyanobacteriota > Cyanobacteriia > Cyanobacteriales > Chamaesiphonaceae > Chamaesiphon > Chamaesiphon polymorphus. The sequence continues at coordinate 1,099 of NZ_PVWO01000015.1, forward strand.
GTCGGGCAGTTCGAGATGTTAATGCTTATATTGCCACATTAGCCAACGAAAAGACCATCGTATTTGATGCTTACGCTCTGCTGGTCGATCGTCAGGGACTGCTGTTAGAAAAGTATAAATCTAATGAATTACACTTAAACGATGCTGGGTATGTACTGCTCAATCGAGAGTTAGTAAAAATTATCGATAAAATCGATCGCCAGCAGACATTTTAATTGTCATCAACTGACCGAGATGCCAAACCTCACTCAGACATTCTGCACCAACGGAGCGAATGCACGTAATGCCAGACAGCAAGCTTGCCATTGGCCATCGACAGTAACATTGAGGCGAGCGCAACTGCCGTGGTAATGACCGTCAGGTTGATAAAACCGACACTGACGGCAACCGAAATTATGGCACTGATTATTTGACATGTATTTTACCCAATCTGATTATTGCAGTTAAAAATGATGAGGCTAGTAGAGTTTTGCAAAGCGATCGAGAAAATACTCTTGACGGCAAAGTCTGTTCTGGCTCCCACAATTAACGCAAATCGAGATGAAGAAGTTGTGGAGATAGCAAAGATCTGACTGGCAGTAAGCCAAAAACTGTACTGGATCGGCGTTGGCAAGGCATTAAGTTTTATTGCCAAGTATTGGCACGACGATTCCAATGAGAGGCTACGCCAACAAGTGGATCGGTTTGGCTCTAAAGTAATTTGGCTACTGGTTAGAAATCGACCTTTACCCTTTACCCCTTTCGATCGAATTAATTATGGCCATAAGTACGAGAAAGCCTGAATTGCTAATTGCCAAATTGTGCCAGCAATACTGGCAAAGAAAATAGTTGTCACCATTGTCATGCCATAGCCAATTAAAATAAATAACCCATCTGACTCTAATAAGCCGATCGCGAGAAATAATAGCGTGTAAGCCGGAACGAGATTAGTCAGGGGAATCGGCAATGGTAGCGACATCAATAGGGCATCCCATGCCAAACAAAGCCCAATAATGCGGTATCCCCACCAACTATTACTAAAGCGAGAAAATCGATTTTTGGACATTCGCTCCAAGGGTTGGAGCAACCGATTGATATTTTTAAGTAATTTTTGGGAAGCAGTCGGTGATAGTTCTATGCGAGCGATCCGCTTGGGTAAATAAGGTTTCGAGTAGCCTAAAGCTAGTTGACAACCGACTAAAATAATGCCACTACCTACTAATGTCGAAAATCCAGCTAAGGGGATCGGTAGGGGAATGAGCATCGGGATTGTTAATATCCCCGCGATCGTCCCAAACCCATTAGTGCCAGATCGTTCGATTAAGATCGCTAGCGGCAAAGGTCGATCGGTATATTCTTCTAATAGCTGGGAGAGGATTTGCGATAGTTTCATGTTCGATCGAATTTCGGTCTATTATTCTAACGCTCGTCACTAATTCTTATCTAATTAGCGATCGACGATCGAGTCGATCGATTTAGGATCGTCATCGATGCGATCGATCCAAGACGAGGCGACTGGTAGATTCTTCGACATCGATCTTCACTAATATGTTCTCCAACATAGCATGGCAGAAAAGTACGATAGCAACAATGTCGCGATCTATAGCAACCGCCACGCTTGTTAGGACATACCCCCGACTTCTTGAAGAAGTCGGGGGTATTGCAGTAATGGTCGAGATGTCCTAACCGCCTTGGCGACTGCTATATTATCCAGATCGCGACTCTTCAAAGGAAAGGCTCCGCCAAAGATTTGGAGAAAGTGCGTCAGCCACACCTCCTGATTAATACCAAATCTAGATTAAATTTCTAACCGCTTATCTATTATCCGTAGACTCCCAATTTACTCGATACGCTCTTGGGTACGCCAAACGGAATCGAAGATGCTGGCAAGATCGATTTAACGGGCACTAATTGCACCGCACAAGCTTTGAGTTCTGGTTGCAATGAATCGGGGCAGGCGGCATCGTGAGTAAATAGATTTGCTTCGGCGTCTTTTGCCCATAGTTCGCCCCAGTGCATGGGTACGAAGACGGTACCGCGATTGATGGCGGCGGTGATCAGTGCGGGGAATCTACCCGTACCGCGACGCGATCGAATTTCAACCAGTTCGCCATTTTCGATCTTTAATCTGGCGGCATCGCGGGGATGGATTTCGACAAAGGGATCGGGGTGCATCTGTTGAATTTTGGGGATGCGTCCGGTACGGCTCATTGTGTGCCAGTGACCGTACAAACGCCCTGTAGTCAGTACGAATGGATAGTCGGGGTCGGGCGGTTCGGCGAGTCCTTTGGAATGGCTGGCGGCAAATTTGGCGCGTTTGTCAGGATGGTGGAATTGGAGGTTGGTATACAGGCGTTTTCCGTATCGGGTTTTGCAACCTGTGGGGTGCGGCCATTGGGTGGGGCCATTTTCTTTGAGATACTGGTGGCTCAAGCCAGTGACATCGCAGGGACGACCCGCGCTGAGTTTGGTAAATTCGGCATAGACATCAGCACTATTTTGGAACCAGAACTCTTCTTTAAAGCCCAATCGTCGCCCGACTTCGGCAAAGATTTCCCAGTCGGCTTTGGCTTCGCCTGGAGGCGTTCTAAATGCCGGACAGAGGGTGACCGTTCGCTCGGAATTGGTCATTACACCTGTCTTTTCGCTCCACTGGGAGGCGGGGAGGAGGACGTGGGCGTATTTAGCGGTTTCGGTGGGATAGTATGCGTCCTGATGGATTGTAAACGGCGATTTTAATAAGGCTGCTTTCGTCCGCTCGATATCGGGCATACTAACGGCGGGATTGGTGGCTGCCACCCACAGCAAGCCTACCGCTCCGGTTTCCATACCTGTTATCATCTCCCAGGCAGTTTTACCACTTACAGGGGAGATTCTACCCTCGGGTAGATTCCAGAGCTGCTCGATTTCGGCGCGTTGGGCGGGATTTTTGACCAGGCGATAGCCGGGGAGAATGTGGGCGAGTCCGCCAGCTTCGCGTCCGCCCATGGCGTTGGGTTGTCCGGTGAGCGAAAATGGCCCCGCGCCAGGTCTGCCGATCTGTCCGGTCATCAGATGGAGGTTAATAATGTGGCGGACTTTGGCAGTACCTTCGCTAGATTGGTTGACGCCCATCGACCAGAAGGAGAGGATATTTTTGGATGTACCCCACCATTTGGCGGTTTGTTCGAGATCTGCTTGAGAAATGCCGCACTTCGACGCGACTATTTCAGGCGGGTAATGTTGAAGTACCTCGGTGAAGGCGGGGAAGTTGCTAGTACAGGATTCGATGAATTGTTGGTCTATTTTGCCCGCGCGCAGGAGTAAATAAGCAATCCCATTTAATAAATCGATATCGGTACCTGGCGTAATCGCTAAATGGATATCGGCAGCTTCGGCGGTAGCCGTGCGGCGCGGATCGACGACGACGATTTTGACGCGATCGTGTTTTTTGTGATATTTCCGCAGGCGGTTGAAAATAATCGGATGACATTCGGCGGTATTGGTGCCGATCAGAAAGGCAAAGTCGGTTTTTTCGATGTCGTCATAACAACATGGCGGCCCATCCGCACCAAAACTCTGGATGTAGCCAGATACTGCCGAAGACATGCACAGTCGCGAATTGGCATCAAAATTATTCGTACCCAAACACCCTTTGAGCAGTTTTTGGGCGGTGTAGTAATCTTCGGTCTGAAATTGTCCCGAACCATACATGCAGATGCCTTCAGCACCGTGGGTATCGAGGACAGTTTCGATTCGATCGACAATCCGAGTATAGGCTTCTTCCCAAGTCGCTCGTTTGAAAGGTTGGTCGAGACTATCTCGTACCATCGGATACATCAATCGGTCTTTATACAAAGATTCGCTAATCGTCGCCCCTTTAACACAAACCATGCCCTGACTGGAGGGGTGCGTTTTATCGCCCATGACTTTCCAAATCGGGGTACCGCTACTATCCCGATTGATGGATTTCCCTGGCTGCGCTGGGGGCGAAGCTTCTAACCCACAGCCGACACCACAGTAGGGGCAAAGTGTTTTGGTTGCGTCAGTCATGGTGGGTTAAGGATTAGGGCTGAGGGACAAGTGGTAATTAATATTTAGTATCGATCTGAAAGTAGCGATTTTATCTTGAAGATTCTGTATTTGAGAATACTAATACCATTTTGGATTGTCGCCACTGTGTATTTGAACTCTGATACATCGGGTTTTTCCAACGGGAATGCACCGCTGCATGGGCTAATTATTTTGGCGATCGAGATTTTTAGATCCGGACGAACGGCACAGTGTTGATGTTGCGCCGTTCGTGCCGATGCCTAGAGGATCGATCGATTAGGATAATTTGGCTGGCGATCTCAAGAAGGTTTGAACGAGGACGCCAGTGCAGCTCAGGGCAAAGACAATGAGTAATCCAAATCCGAGCGCGTAACTACCAGTTGCATCCCGACAGATGCCCAAGACGATGGGCGGAAAAAAGCCACCCAATCCACCTGCTGCGCCGACTAATCCGGTGACACTCCCTGTCTGTTGGGGGAAATATTGCGGCACGAGCTTGAAGACACCACCATTACCCAACCCAAACAAGACCGCACAGCACATCACGCCGATCGTAAATAGCCAGATCGAAGATGTTGCCATCAACCAACTAGTTGCAGCGATACCGACGAAAACGTAAAGCAGCAATTTTTGACCGCCCAATCGATCGCTCAAGATCCCACCAACGGGGCGAGTTAGAGTCGCGACTAAGACGAACAGAGCTGTTTTGGCACCTGCATCGGCGGGAGCCAATCCAAAAACTTCTTTGTACAAGGTTGGCAAATAAATACTCAGTGCGACGAAGCCGCCAAATGTCAAAGCATAGAAGACACTCAATACCCAGGCTAACTTTTCAGTTTTTAAGACGTGAATATTTTCGGCTAATGATTTGGATTTGCTGGGTGGTTTGGCATTAGTCGCTCCGAAGGCAAAGACCAGACCCCACACCACGGCAACCGCACTAAAAACTAGAAATGTAGCTGGAATGCCAATTCGAGCCGCTAAAACTGGCCCGCCAAAAACAGCAACTGATTGTCCGATATTCCCTGCGCCATAGATGCCCAAGGTCGTGCCTTGTTGACTCGGTGGATACCAACCAGAGACAAAAGCCACGCCCACTGCAAAAGAGGTGCCAGCTAAACCCATCAAGAAGCCCCAACAGAGCAGGCTAGGATAGGAATGGTTAAAAAACAGTGCCGTGGCAGGGACAATCGTAAATATTAACAGAATACTAAATACAAGCCGTCCACCATATCGATCGGTGAGCAATCCCAGCGGAATTCGTCCGATGGAGCCTAACAATACAGGAATAGCAATCATCACGCTAGCTTGCGTCACTGATAGCCCCAATTCTTTCTTTAATAACGGTGCCAACCCTGAGATAATCCCCCAATTGGCAAACGCTACGGCAAAGGCCATTGTGGCAAAGAATAAGTTTTGATTTGCAGCCGATCGATTCGGGTTTAGCATGACCAACAATAAAGATGATGTCTTGAATTACGAAGAAGTTACAGGAATAGTGGCGATCGATTTAGTATTTATAGCTACATTTTTAAGCTAATTTCGCAATAACCACATGTTTTAAATCCGTTTTATACATGTTATTGAAGTATTCAGTTACCGAGAATACAGCAAAATATTTTAGTAATCGAGATGTCTTTGTCAAATTACGACCTTAGGTAATGTCTAAAACTACATTAATTCACATATTACGTAGCACTTATCAGCTTGCCCGATTTGCCGATCGCCAGCGAATTTCGCCAGCAATAGCCCTAGAAATCTGGGAGATGCGATCTAGTCGTCGCCGCCTATTGCAAGGTTCTCTGGCGGCGGCTAGTGCCTTATCTGCGCTGGCATTGGAGCATCAATTCGATCGCCAAGTCGATGCGGCTACACCACCTATATTGATTGTGGGTGCGGGGATTGCCGGATTGACGGCGGCGTATTATCTCGATCGTGCAGGCGTACCAATCCGAGTTATAGAAGCCAGCAATCGCGTCGGGGGGAGGATTTTGAGCCGAGCCAAGGCACTGGGCACGACAACGACGGTAGAATTAGGTGGTGAATTTATCGATTCTGGACATCAATACATTCGGAAATTAGCTAAAGAATTAGGTTTACTAGAAGTAGATTTATTAGCTAGCGATCGCGGCTTAACTGAGGAGATTTGGTTCTTTAATAATCGTCTTATTAAAGAAAGCGAATTAATTAAGGCATTCATCCCGCTAGCTAAACAAATCGATCGAGATGTCAAAGCGATCGGAGAGGTAAATTACAAATCTAGAAATCGGCGGGCGATGCAACTCGATCGACTCTCGATTACAGATTATCTCGATCGTTATTGTCGCGACCCGATCTTGAAACAATTTATCGAGATTGCCTACACGAATGAATATGGCCTAGACGTCGATCGTCAATCGGCAATTAATTTGTTATTGTTGATTGGTAAAGATACAAAGAAAATCGAAATATTTGGCAGTAGCGATCAGCGATATCACATTCAGGGTGGCAATCAACAGATCGTCGATCGATTAGCTGCTAAATTTAGCGATCGAATTGAGAAAAATACGCGCCTAGAATCGATCCGTTCTACTAGCAATAATCGCTATCGAGTCAGCCTGCGATCGGGTGAAACTAGCAAAGAATATATATTCGATCGAGTGATTCTGGCATTACCATTTAGCATTCTCAGACAAATCGATCTTGGCGTAAAATTGCCAGCAGCCAAACGAGCGGCAATTAAGGAAATGGGCTACGGGACAAATAGTAAAGTCATTACCAGCTATAGTGAAAAATTATGGCGGACTAAGTATAAATCCAACGGTCAATCTTTTAGCAATCTGGACACTAGAGAAACTTGGGAAGCAACTCGATATACAGATACTCAGACAGGATTAATTACCAGCTTTAGCGGTGGTAATCTCGGTGTAAATATAAGCCGTTCTAAACCTGTAGCTACTAATAGTCAATTAACAGCACAATTCGATCGAATCTTCCCCGGCGTTAAAATTTTAGCTGCAAATACATCGCTAGTTACCAACTGGATCGATAATCCTTATGCTAAAGGTTCTTACTCCTGTTACTTAGTCGGACAATGGACGAAATTTGCTGGCTCTGAAGGGGAAAGAGTTGGCAATCTATTCTTTGTCGGCGAACATTGTTCGATCGAAGCCCAAGGTTATATGGAGGGAGGCTGTGCCACAGGATCGATTGCGGCATTAGCAATTTTAAAAGATTTGAAAGTTAAAACTAAAACTCGATAATCTTGCGATCGATAGGATCTCGATCGCACATACTTGACGTATTCGCAGGTTATCATCGATTTTAGATAATTAGATGAAAATAGTAAAATTTACATTAGATATAGGAGTGGTGGCGGTCGATATTATGTAGCTAATAATAGCCAAGCACCAATGACATATCCACGCTGTGATTGAGTGTGGAATTGAACGGCGATCCTTATGGCACAGTAAGAGAGAGCTAAAACAAAGTTTTTGGTCGGACTCGATTGGCTTCATCTACTAGCAAAATCTTCTCCTCACCAGTGCTCAGATGTGCGATCGATCGCAAGACTTTTTCCAAACCTTCTCGCAGCTTAATTTCCTCCAATGGCTGTCCTAAGATCGTCAGATTATTCTGTGCAGTAATGGCTTTGGATGTGAGTAAATTGAGGGCAGTTTCTAATACTTGCCGATCGAGTCGATATTTTTCGATGCCTTCTAAAGTTAGGGATTCTAACGTTTGATTTGCCGATTTGAGTTCGTCGATCGTCGGTTGGGGATGTTTGGGAATATTGATAGCAACTGGTAATTGTCGATCGACTAATATGCGGGCGATTTCGACTTTGGCTCTAGTATAGAGATTGGATGTCGGTGGTAATTGCTGTAAGGCGGTAACAGCGGCATTGCGATCGCCTTGCATCAATCGACAACGAGCTAGACCGAAAGCAGATGTGGGATAATTGAGATCTGTCCGCTCGACAAGTTCGTACATCTGTGCGGCGAGTTGATAGTTTTGCCCTTGCTCGGCAGCGATCGCAAATGCTAGTTTTGGTGCGAGTTCGCCCGGTAGATCGAAAAAGACGCGATCGAATGCAGCTTGAGCTTCCTGGTGACGATTTTGAGCCAGGAGTAATTTGCCGCGATACCAGTCTACCCGCCAATCCCAGGCATCTTGCTGGGCGACTTGCTCTAGCAGCATTTCGGCTTCGGTAAAGTCACCAGCAGATTCGACTACGCCTCGTTCGATTAAATTAGTTGCTAGGCGAAGTTTGGCTTCGATCGATGTGGGTAATTGTTTGATGACTTGTTTTAATTGCTCGATTCGGCGATCGCGGTTTGTCGTCATACTGGCATTTAGCACGACATTGAAGCCTGGATCTTTGGGATCGATGAGTAAATTGGGTAAATGCAAGTAACTAGGCTTAATCGGGCTAAAATCGCCCCCAGCGGTGACTGCCAATCGATCGCCATCGAAAAGACTACTGGTAGCAGGGCGCGGTGTTTTGGTTTCGGCAGCGACAACTTCGCGCAATACGCCCAATAGTTGCTCCGCCATCTCTTCAGCATTCTGGAATCGATCGTCTGCGGCTGGTGCAGTAGCTTTGAGCAGGAAGCGATAGAGTGATTCTTGCTGGGCGAACACGCTATCTGACTGAGCACTCGGGAGCGTATATTGATGCTCGGTGCCAAAGCCAGAGATATTCGTAACTAGCACGGCTAAAGTTCGCCCGATCGTAAATAAATCTGAGACAACAGTCGGCCCTTCGCCAGCTTCAGGGGCAGCATACCCGATCGTCCCATAAATATCGCCGTCAGGATCGTCAATTTTCCGCGCGCCACCCAAATCGATCAGTTTGATATCGTCCCCTTCGAGCATGACGTTATCCGGTTTGAAGTCGCAGTAAACCAAACCGAGCTGATGGAGATAGGCAAATGCCCCCAGCACTCGATGAATATAAGCGATGGCTTCCGATACTGGTAGAGTCCCCCGCTCTTTCCGAATTTGCTTGAGGGTTTTACCACCGACATATTCCATCACGATATAGCCTTCGGCAGCGTGGGTGACGAAGTTATAAATCCCGACGATATTTGGATGTTTGACTGCTGCCAAAAATTGCCGCTCGGCAAGAGCTACCGCCGCACTCGCCGCATCTTCACTATTTAATAAACCTTTAAGGACGACATATCGGGATAATAAATTGTCGAATCCCAAATAAATCCAACCTAGACCACCATAAGCGATCGCGCCTTTAACTTCGTACTGTCCGCCGACGACATCACCAGCAGCCAGACTGGGGACAAAATTATATTTTTGCCCGCATTTAGTACAAAAACCTTTATCTCTTTTGACAGCTTGATTGCAACCCGCACAAAACCGTTTATTCTCTGGTACTTTGGCTTCGGCAAGAACCGCTAATTCGGGAGTGGTAGATGGCAATTCGGGAATCGAAACCAATCCCGCTCCTAGTTGGCGGCGACTGCTCTTGCCCACTGTCGGCGCACTCCGACGGGTACCACGGGACGATCGATTATTGGTGGGACTCGATCCGGTACCTGTGACGGAGGCACTATTCGGTGCGGTTTTGAGGCTCGCAGAGCTGGATTGAGCTGGCTTGTTACTAACAGTTGCCGCTAGCGCAATATCTAATTCGGATTGGGATTTGAGTGCCGCCATCCCACATGTATCGCAATAACCATCATCGATCGTGCCATTACAGTTGTTCCGAGTACAAGTTAGTTTCGACATGCGATGTCCTGGGTAAAAAGATCTGTGTGCGCAGTTTGTCTAAAGATAGGGAGCAAACAGTCACAAATATGCGCCCGCGATCGATAGCAAGAGCTTCTCTACCAGCAGCATACTAGCTTCTCGATCGATATTATCTCGATCGCATTATTAATTGAGGATATCGATCGTCGATCGGCAAGAAACTAATTGCCTAATGTACCAACTTCAATCGCGATCCAATTATAGCGAATGGGCGTTAAAATCGTAGTGCGCATTCGTTCGTGGAGCGTCGGCTATGCCGAATCGCTAGAACTCGCATGACAGTTGTGTCAGAGTGAGCTAGAGAACTTATTTACTAGGGCAATCGCCATCGCCGCATGTTGCGAGAAAATTATCGCCGTCAGTTTGTTGCCTTTCATCCTTAAATCCAGCAACGCCCGATAAAGTCGAGCGGAGACAAATTAAATTTGTCTCCGCTCGACCGATTAAAAATCGCTAAAATTCGCGATCGAATCCACAGTTCTCTTTACCACTTCATCGACACCAATCGCGCCTAATTCGCCCCCAATTCGAGTACGAATGCTAATGGTGTTGTTTTCGACCTCATTACCACCGACGATACCCACAACGGGGATTTTCTCCTTCTCCGCATTGCGAATCATCTTACCCAAGCGTTCGTTACTAGTATCTACCTCAGCGCGCACGCCGAGAGCGACTAACTGCTCGCAAACATCTTTGGCAAACGGCATAAAGTCTTGAGCCACAGGGACTAGTCGCATTTGGACTGGAGCCATCCACAATGGGAAATCGCCAGCATACTCCTCAATCAAAATCCCGATCAACCGTTCGAGCGAACCAAATGGTGCGCGGTGAATCATCACCGGACGTTGGCGGCTGCTGTGTTCGTCGATGTATTCTAACTCGAACCGTTCGGGGAGAATATAATCGACCTGGACGGTACCCAATTGCCACTCGCGATCGAGTGCATCGCTAAAGATAAAATCGAGTTTAGGGCCATAAAAAGCTGCCTCGCCAATGCCGATAAAATGTGGCATTCCCAACTTTTCAACAGCACGTTGAATCGCGTTTTCAGCTTTGTTCCAAGTATCATCAGTACCGATATATTTATCAGAATCTGGATCGCGAAAACTCAACCGCGCTTTGAAGTTTTTTAGGCGCAGTTTCTCAAATACTGACAAAATCAGATCGACAACGCTGAGAAACTCCGCATCTAATTGTTCGGGAGTTACAAATAAGTGCGAATCATCGACAGTAAAACCGCGCACGCGAGTCAAGCCGCCGAGTTCGCCGGATTGTTCGTACCGATAAACCGTCCCAAATTCCGCATACCGAATCGGTAAATCCCGATAAGAACGCAATTCGCTTTGATAGATTTGGATGTGAAACGGACAATTCATCGGCTTCATCACAAAGCCAGTGTCAGAAGCAATATCTTCGATATTGTCCGCCATAATTGGGAACATATCTTCTTTGTATTTCTGCCGATGTCCCGACTTCATAAATAAGTCAGTTTTGGCAATATGTGGTGTAACGACAGGTAAATAACCCCGTTTAGTTTGCTCTTTTTTAAGAAAATCTTCGAGGGTGCTCCGTAATAATGTTCCTTTAGGCGTCCACAATGGCAACCCAGGGCCGACTAATTCTGAGAATATAAATAAGCCGAGTTCTTTACCGATTTTGCGATGATCGCGGCGAATGGCTTCTTCCTTGCGGCGTTCGTATTCGGCGAGTTGTTCGGGAGTTTCCCAAGCGGTACCGTAGATCCGTTGCAATTGAGCCTTAGTTTCATCCCCGCGCCAATAGGCACCCGCAACTGATTCGAGTTTAAAGGCTTTGGGATTGAGATCGCCAGTATTTTCTACATGTGGCCCCGCGCACAAGTCCCACCACTTATCGCCGAGGTGATAAATGGTAATCGGTTCTTGCAATCCAGCGAGGATTTCTAATTTGTAGGGTTCGTTGAGTGCGGATATTCGCGCTTCGGCTTCGGCTCTAGTCACTTCTTCCCGCACGACTGGCAATTTCTGATTGACGATTTTAATCATCTCTTTCTGAATCGTCTTCAGATCCTTGTCTGTGAAGGCGTCAGGGCTGTCAAAATCGTAGTAGAACCCATTTTCGATCCAGGGGCCGATCGTCACCAGAGCCTTGGGAAACAGCTTCTGTACCGCCATCGCCATAATGTGGGAGGTGGTGTGTCGAATTTTTTTGAGGGTTTCCGATTCGCTGGTTTTGGGTAGATGGATTTTCTCTGGCTGTTCGGCGTTAGACATGGGTATCCCTGGGAAATTCTATATTTCTAGCAGTAACTCAAAGGTCGCTGTTCGATCGATCTGTACTGGTTCTATTTTACCCAGGATTTTGCACGGATATCTGGAGTTGGGAATTGCCAGCAATCGGAGTGAACTTTTTAGATTTATCCCCAGTCTAATCATATTATCAACCTCGATCGAATTCTTATGTCTCGCTTTCGGCTGCTGACGCTCCTGTCAATTTTATTATCGATCGCTACAACCATTTTGCCCGCACGCGCCGATCTATCGCTGTCTCAGAATAATAATCGATCGACTAATAACGAACTTAAGATTCCCGCAGGTGGAGTGGGTAATCTAGTAAAAGAACTCAACCTCTCACCGGATCAGATCCGGCGGCTCCAGCAAATCCGGAAAAATGCTCGGGGTAAAACCCAAGCACGCCGCCAAGCATTGCAAGCAGCCAGACAGGAACTCGATCGACTGCTTCAGAGCAATGCAAGTGCCGATTTGGTGCGCCAAAAACGCCAGCAGGTGCAAACTTTGCAACGCGAAATTGCCGATGCCAATTTTGAAAATACACTAGCTATTCGAGAGATTCTCACTCCCGAACAGCGTGTCAAATGGCAGCAGTTAATCCAACAACGCCGTCAAAATCGCATTAACGGTCGCTAAATAGTGGATATTAGAGACTTGAGTATTTACCTCGTTCGTCTACAAGGACAAAAACGAGGTAAATTATTTCCGTTTTTACTTGCATAACAAATGTATATCTACTTACACGGTTTTGCTTCTGGCCCTGGTTCCACCAAAGCTAAATACATTAAAGAACGGTTTGCCAGCATTGGCATTGAGTTACAAGTCCCCGACCTCAATCAGGATGACTTTACCCATTTGACCATTTCGCGACAAATTGCCCAAGTTGTCGATTTATTTCCCACAGATGGCTCACCAATTACCCTAATTGGTTCGAGTTTGGGTGGTTGGATTTCAACAATTATTGCGCAAGATTATGCACGCGTGGAGCGACTGATACTACTCGCACCTGCCTTTGATTTTCTGTATCATTGGCTACCAAAGATTGGTGATGAAGCGTTAAATTCGTGGCAATCTACTGGCTATCTACCTATTTATCATCATGCTGTCCAAAGACTATTACCCCTACATTACGATTTCCTTGTTGACACTCGTAAATATCCTCTTTCTGCGATCGATCGCGTCCTACCCACTCTAATTATTCATGGCATTCATGATGATGTCATTCCGATTTCTGCTAGTCGCAACTTTGCCGAGTCTAGGAGCTGGGTTGAGCTACTGGAGTGGGATAGCGACCATCAACTTACCGATATGAGCGATCGAATCTGGCAAGAGATCCGCAAAAAGTGTCAATTATAGCTGTAAGAAATATTACATTTTATTAGCAAGTCCTCTTCCTTAGAGACTTGCTTGGAAGCTCTCGATTCTCCAAGGGAGAGGCTACGCCAACGAGATTGACACGACTATTTAGATTACAGTAGAATATCAATTAGTACTTCAAAAGTCAGTTCGATCTCAGTGTCAAAAGCAGAACAGACAAAGCAAAAAATCATCGAAAAAGCCGCAATTACTTTCAACCAAAATGGTTATGCAGGCTCGTCGATCGGCGAAATTATGAAGCTGACTGGATTGCGAAAAAGTGGTTTTTATCATCACTTTAAAAGCAAAGAAGAGATTGCAGTTGCTGCATTTGACTATACGCTCGGTTTGATTCTAGAAGCTGTAATGGCCAAAGTGGGCACGGCCAATACGGCAATCGATCGATTGAATGCTTTCATCGATACTTTTCGCGGCTTTACCACGCAGCCGATAGCAGTAGGTGGATGTCCGATTTTGAATACTGCCGTAGAAAGTGACGATACCCATCCCCGATTGCGACTGCACGTCCAAGAGGCTGTCAATGAAATTCGCGCTCTAATCGATAGCATTATCGAGTTAGGTATTCGTCAAAATGAAATCCTTGATACTACCGATCGCGAACAAGTTTCGACAATTATTCTCGTGACGATCGAAGGTGCCATTATGATGAGCAAATTGTACGGTACGGATATTTATCTCGATCGAGCGATCGAGCATTTGCATCAATACATTAACGGTTTAGCGCGCTAAGATAAAAGGGCTAGCGGGCTAGACTTTACTTTAGATTAATTTAACCCCTCTTAACGTAGTCCAAGTAGGTGCTGCGGTTGTTGTCGAACCCAAAGTTAAACTGTGGGGACAAACCGTTGGTTATGTTCGCGATTTACATGGCATTCTGGTTTCGATCGATAGCCCGCTGTGAGCCTGATGGGGTAGGGTAATACATATCACATCTAAACAACTTGTCTATATAAACCATTTGAGATCTCTACCGTTGGTGTGCGAAATACATCATCATGCCGTTTTTTTGGATCTGTAGGGGTGGGTTTATGCTAGCTAATATCGCTTTTACCGTGCGATCTCAAACAAAACCCACCCTCCACCACCAGGATCTAACAAGATCTCAAATGAGTTCCATACACCATTGGATAAAAAAGGAAGGGACGATCGATCGTCCCTCCCTTTTATAGTTGGATTAAAGTCCGCACAGGCGGCGGACTAGATGAAATCGAAGGCTAATTAGTCGGCGGTAAGATAACACGTTTGGCCAAACCGAGCTTCTGTAATAATTGAATCGACCACCAAGTCATATCGATTTCCCACCACTGCCAACCACCTTTAGCGACATTGGGATAAGCATGGTGATTGTTGTGCCAGCCTTCGCCATAAGTAAGCAGAGCCGCCCACCAGAGATTGCGAGAATTGTCATCGGACTCATGGCTGCGGTAGCCAGTAATGTGACTGGCAGAATTGATCAACCAAGTGCTGTGCCACAAAATTACCGCCCGGACAAACACGCCGTAAATCACAAACGACCAACCGCCGATCGCATACAATAGCAGCGCGACGGGAATTTGTAAGAACAGGAAATATTTATCGAGCCAACGGTAGTAGGCATCCTTGGCTAAATCTGGTGCCGCTTTTTTGTACTCGTCGAGTTTGAAGAAGTTGGATTTGGGGTAGAAGATCCACAGCATGTGACTCCACCAAAAGCCCCGCTTCGCCGAGTAGGGATCTTTGTCCCAATCTTCGGTATACAAATGGTGCTGGCGATGTCCGGCTACCCAGAAAATCGGGCCGCCTTGGAGTGCTAACGCGCCGAGGGTGGCGAAGACATATTCGAGTGGTTTGGGCACCTGGAAGCTGCGATGAGTGAGCAAGCGATGAAATCCCAAACAAATCCCGATCGATCCGAACAGCCAATGTAGTAAGATTGCCGTTCCTAGTGCCGACCAATTAAAATACCACGGTGCGGCTAGGGCAATCAGATGAAACGAGCCAAAAAAGAAGACATTCGTCCAACTTAAAGATGCCGTTTCCTGCTGCTGCGAGCTATTCTCGCGCTTCTCTAACAAATTAGCAGTCATAAATAATTAGGTTTGAGGTTTGAGGTTTTAGACTGTGGATGTTAATTTCCCCTCATCCCTAACCGCTAATCCCCAACCCCTAATTTGGACATTGGGTTCGGCATCTAGGTATAGTAGAAAGAGGAGTTGCAAGTAACGCTTGCATTTACATCCTAACAAGCTTTTTGAGATCGTGCAAGTATCACTTGCATTTTGAGTCGATAATCCTCCAGCCCCAATCCGCAATCCCAAACTCCATGCCATCTTCCCGCAATCTTACCCGCCAAAAAATTATTCAGGCAGCGATCGAATTATTTGCCAGTCAGGGGGTAAGTGAGACGACTACTAAACAGATTGCCGAACTAGCTCAGGTGAATGAAGTCACCTTATTTCGCCAATTTGGGAATAAACATGGACTATTGCTAGCTGTAATTGAGGATGCCGATGTATTTGCACAATTGGGACAGAGTTTGACGACAGAATTGCCGCCAGCGAGTAGTTTGGCAGAAATGCTCAGAGCCTATGCCAATACCTGCCTCCAAGCACTAGAACAAACTCCCGCCGTAATTCGATCGCTCGTGGGTGAGTCGGGGCAATATTCGATCGAAAATCGCCAAGGATTGGGACGCAGTTTCGATCGAGCCAATCGCCGCGTCGCTAAGTATTTAAAAACCAATATCGGCGAATCTCAATCAGATTTACAATTACCGATCGAGCAATTAACCAGCTTATTGCACACATTATTATTCGGCTATGCCACGATCGAATTAACTAGCGAATTTCATGGCTTGTGGCGCGATCGAGCCGATTTTCTCGATCGAGTGGTGGCATTATTTGTCGCTGGTGCAGTTGCCGAAAATAACCGTCAATTAACATCGGCAAGTCTGCCCGAAACTCAGACAATCCAGCAAGATTTACCCGAACCAATCGTCCATCAAATCCTCCAGCAAGCCAAAAAACACAGCCCGCAAGCTTACGCGCTAGTTTATATATTATTTGGGGCGGGATTGAGCGCGAACGAGATCGTCTCATTAACTCGATCGAATCATCTCAGCAGTAGCGATCGCCAATTATTGCAAATAACTCACGGCTCGATGCGTCAAGTCCCCGTCAATCAGTGGATTCTGGGCAAACGCTACGGCTCCTATCTCAAAAACCCCCTCACACAATGGCTCAGAAGCCGCAAAGATACTCATCCGGCTCTATTCATCAATCCAGATGGAGAGGCACTCACAGCGGCAGATTTGCGCCAACTGTGGCAACAATCGATCGACGGACTTCTATCTCCGACAGGCACACCACCGACGATCGAACAAGCTCAAGCAACTTGGTGTGTAGAGATGCTTATGAGAGGATTATCGATCGAAGCCATGCAAGTACTAACCGGATGGGAAACCAGCCAACTCGAACCTTATGTGCGTCGCGCCAATGAGTTGACAGTTTTAGCACAAGCATTTAATGTCGATACCTCACAACGTTCTCATGGTTAAATTAAAGAAAATGCAAATATTTATGTGCTTAGTTACTAACAGCCCTGAAATGAATTTCGGGCTAAGAGCAAAAGTCCACTGAAGTGGACTGTAGAAGAATACTTTTCCAACAACTAATCCACATTACTACAAGTAAGTTGTTTATGGATGCCCCTACGGAAAAATTCTGTAGTAGAGCTTTTCATACGTGTGCAAAAAATCTTTTAGTTCACTTCAGTGAACTTTCGCTTTTAGCCCGAAATTCATTTCAGGGCGATTCAAGACTAAGCTCCAAGGACTTTAACTTTTTATGTGCTTGGATGAAACTATCTTGGCTACAATCCTCATCTAGGAAACAATTTAAATCGATCGAAAGGAGAATTAATTATCATGAGTGCGATCGTTAGAGATGCCTTTACTCACGAATTTGATGATATCGCCAAACTCCTTGTCGAAGCATATAGCGAATATGCTAGCGCGCTGACGCCAGAAAATTGGCAGACAATGCAAACCAATTTATCGAAAATAACCGAAGTTGCCCAACAAGGACGATTAATCATCGCGCAATTAGATCGAGAATTAGTTGGCGCGGTGGTTTACTGTCCGCCAGGAACGTCCGATACGCGGATTTTTCAGCCTGAGTGGGCATCATTGCGGATGTTAGCAGTATCGCCCCAACATCGGGGGCAAGGCATCGGGGCGCAACTGAGTAGTGAATGCATTCGTCGCGCTAAAGAAGATGAAGCAGAAATAATTGGATTGCATACTAGCGAGTTGATGCTACCAGCAATCCGGATGTACGAACGGTTGGGATTCGATCGAGATTTGGTATTGCCCCGTCGTCTGGGCATCCAGTTTTGGCGGTACGTGCTGAAATTGAACGACTAAATATAGCAGTCCTAAATCATTTGCGATCTTTCTTAGTTATTTGAAAAAGATTGCTCGGCTCGGCAATCGAATATGAATTGTCGCAAGTAGCTAGCAATTGCATCTAGCTCGCGCTTCTCACCCATCCCAACTCCCGAATCTATAGCAAGTGGTGCTCCTGAATTTATTAGCAGGTAAAGTTCAAATACTATATGTGTGTATCCATATCCTACGGATTGCGAACTGAGCAACTTTACTTCTGTCGCTCGAATTTCATGGAGTGGCAATGTATAAAGTTTAGATGTATTCAAACCTTGAAGCTCTAGAGTAAATTGGTTATTGGCTTTATCTAACCTGTAGATAGTTACCATTCTTTTATTTGACAAGAAACGATTGAGTGCGAGCCAAGAAACCCATGCAAATAGGGGTAAAAAGATTACTGCCCACCAACCGCTACCAAGTTTAACGCTAATTGAAAATAGAATATAAGCTACGAAAGCTAGAACCCAGAGCATTACAAAAGCAGTACCTAATAAAAAACCTGCTTTAGTTCCTTTTTGAATGATTAAGACTCGTTCGGTTTTGGTCAGAATTTTCATTGGCATTCGCTCCTTGAAAATACTACTAACGCGATTACGGCTTTCCTGTATCGATCGCGATCGGTTCAATTTTCAACATTATATCTCGATCGATTATCTCTGCCCGAATCTTTCCTTTAAAAAGTCCACCAGCAGCCGAATTTTGGTGGATAAATGTCGATCGATTGGATACAATATTTCCATCGCAAGTACCGACGGACGATAGGCTGGCAATACGATTTGCAATAGTCCTTTGTCGATCGCTGTTGCCACAATAAAACGAGGTAAGAGCGTAATTCCCAGTCCTTGAATTGCGGCTTCTCTAAGTACTTCACCATTATTAGAACACAACATGCCACGAACGATCGCGGTATGCTCGCCCTCTACTCCCGTTAATGTCCAGCGATTCTCAATGGCTAGTTGTCCGTAATGCAAACAAGAATGCGCGGATAATTCTCGCGGGTGCGTGGGGATACCATGCCGTTCTAAATAACTGGGAGCCGCACACAATAACCGTTCGGCGGGGGCTAACGGCTGAACGAATAAACTCGAAGTCGGTTGCGGTGCGGCAATTCTGATTGTCACGTCAAAACCTTCCTCGATCGGATCGACAAAGCGATCGTTTAAGGTTAATTGCACTTGCAGTTCGGGATATTGCAATAAGAAATCGGCGATCGCGGGAGCTAAATACATCGTGCCAAAAGTCATCGGGGCATTTACTTTCAATCTACCCTTGGGTGCGGTATGTAGCTGCATTACCGATCGTTCAGCGGCTTCTAAACTCGCCAAAATTTCCACACACCGTTCGTAAAAAGCCAATCCCGTCTCCGTCGGACTCACTACCCGCGTACTGCGTTGCAATAGTTGTACCCCCAGATCGTTCTCTAGGGCAATTACCAGCTTATTGACAACCGATCTCGAAAGTCCCATTTTGCGAGCGGCTGCGGCAAAACCACCCGCCGCGACTACCTGCGTAAAAGCCTGCATTTGTTCGATTTTGGCCATAATCTCGATCGCAGATTGTATCGATTTTGGAGACAGTATGTCTGCAATTTAACATATTGTCTTTCAATTAGATTCAATTCATAATAGTAGTGTTCCTAAATAAAACCCCTACAACAGTTAGGAGGAACCTAAATATGCTGACAATTCGCTCCGCGCAAGATAGAGGTGTTGCTAACTTTGGATGGTTGGATAGCCGCCATACCTTTTCCTTTGGTAATTACCGCGACCCCAAGTATATGGGTTTTGCCGATCTGCGGGTAATTAATGAAGACTTTGTGGATCCGGGACAAGGATTTCCCACCCACGGACATCAGGATATGGAGATTGTCACCTACATTCTCGAAGGCGCATTAGAGCACAAAGATAGTATCGGTACTGGATCGGTAATTCTCCCCGGCGATGTCCAACGCATGTCTGCGGGAACGGGAATTCGTCACAGCGAATTTAATGCTTCTCAATCTGAAGCCGTGCATTTCCTCCAAATCTGGATTTTGCCAGAGCAAAAGGGGATCGAACCCAGTTACGAGCAAAAGCATTTTACTGAAGCTGACAAGCGCGGTAAATTGCGGCTGGTAGGTTCTCGCGACGGTCGCGATGGTTCTGTTGTCATTCACCAAGATATCAGTCTCTATGCGGCTGCTTTACCAGCGGGTGAAGCTGTCAGCCATACGTTTGCACCAGGCAGAGTTGGTTGGTTGCAAGTAGCACGCGGCTCTGTAAAATTGAACGAGCATCAGCTCAAAGTCGGAGATGGTGTGGCGATCGATCGCGAAACTAAAATCGAGATCCACGGGATCGAGGGCGATGCTGAAGTGTTGTTATTCGATATGGTTGCGTAAAGTACCCCAACCTGCTTCGCTGAGGTTGGATCTTCCAACACAGCTAACAGTGACGGTTTTATTCCTTGAAGAGGAATAAAACAGGCTATGTAGGGCTTGCTCGATCGATTCAGCTCCACTGGCACAAATCGATCGAGCATCGGTTTTAAATCTTACTTTATCAATCGTTGCGGCAACCTGTCGAACCGTAAAAGATCGTGATAACTTTCGCGTTGGATGATAATATTTGCTTCGCCATTGTTAACTAAAACAGCAGCCGGACGGGTAATCCGATTGTAGTTAGAAGACATGCTGTAGTTATACGCTCCAGTCGCGGGAACGACTAAAATATCGCCAGGTACCGCAGCGGCAATTTGGGCATCTTTAATTAGGATATCGCCAGATTCGCAATGTTTGCCCGCGATCGTCACTGTTTCGGTCATCGGTGCGGACATTTTATTGGCAATCATCGCTCGATATTGCGATTGATATGTAATCGGGCGGGGGTTGTCGGACATGCCACCATCGATGCTGATGTAGGTACGAATTCCCGGTACGGTTTTATTCCCGCCGACGGTGTAGGCGGTGACACAGCTACTCCCAATCAACGAACGTCCGGGTTCGGATAGGACGCGCGGATAAGCGATGCCATGTTCGTCACAGGCGATTTTGAGGGCGGTAGCGACGTTTTTTACCCACTCGTCGATGCTTTGCGGATCGTCGGCTTCGGTGTATTTAATACCCAAACCGCCACCGACGTTAATTTCACTAATCGGTAAACCGTGGCTGAGGGCGAGTTTGTACCACTCCACCATGACGCCCGCCAAGTCTTGGTGCGGTTGTTGCTCGAAGATTTGAGAACCGATATGCGCGTGAACGCCGATACAGGTAATTGCTGACTGTTGGCTCAACCAACCGAAGACTTCATCGAGCTGATTGGGATCGAAGCCAAATTTACTATCTAAATGTCCGGTGCGAATATATTCGTGGGTGTGGCACTCAATCCCCGGCGTGAGTCGAACCATCACGGGGACATTTTTGCCCATGGAGCTGGCAATCGTGGCGATATTTTCGAGTTCGAGCCAGTTATCCGCAATAATCCTACAGTTTTTAGAGATCGCCAGTTCTAGTTCGGCAACTGATTTATTATTACCGTGGAAGTAGATTTTATCTGCACTTACACCCGCTTTAATCGCCGTGAGAATTTCACCACCCGATACCACATCGATACCTAAATCTTCACTACCCGCGATCGCGCATACCGCCAGACAACTCCAAGCTTTAGACGCATATATTACCAGTGATTCTCCCGGATAATATTTCTGCCATCCATCCCGATATTGTTGACAAGCGATGCGTACCGACTGCTCGTCGAGAATATATAACGGCGAACCAAATTGCTGTACCAACTCCGTGACATCGCAGCCACCGATTTCCAAGCAGTCCCTGTCGTTTACTTTCGCAGTCAGCGGGAGAATGTGTTGGTTGGGCGATGCGTCAGGAGTAGCTGAGGGCAAGTACTGGCGGCTGTCGGGATGAGGTGCGGATATCGATACCATTGGACTGTTTGAACTAGAATCTGGATTACTAAATTATAATGGAAGTGCGATTGCTGTCGCCGATTGCCGATCGATAAGCGATCGCGGTAGCAGTAGTCCAGACAAATTTATGGAGTCAACTTCAGCAGTGAATCTTTTGGTTGACACGCGTTAACAGATCGTCATAGAATGGTAATTTGTCAACAGTTGGAACCGCTAGGTGACTGTCAAAATTTTCTAAAACATGCCAACCATCCAACAGCTCATTCGCAAAGCCCGCGAAGACTATAAAGTCAAAACCAAGTCACCCGCGCTCAAGGAATGTCCCCAGCGTCGCGGTGTCTGCACTCGTGTCTATACCACTACACCAAAAAAACCTAACTCGGCTCTACGTAAAGTAGCGCGGGTAAGGCTTACTTCTGGTTTTGAAGTCACAGCCTACATTCCTGGTATCGGTCACAACCTTCAGGAGCACTCGGTCGTAATGATTCGAGGCGGTCGGGTTAAAGATTTACCTGGAGTCAGATATCACATCATTCGCGGTACGTTGGATACTGCTGGGGTTAAAGATCGCAAGCAAGGTCGTTCCAAATATGGAACCAAACGACCTAAAGCGGCTAAGTAAACTTCAGATTTTGCTCGCTATTACTCTAGATTGAGAGTACGTTAGTTATATTTGTAAGCTTACATAAAATTCATACCCAGTCTTGCTGTAGGCTCCCATGCTGAGGTTGTCTACATGCGATCGCGTTAGCTGTCGATACAACATCATACGCGATCGATAATATGACTGAAGTGGCGATCGAGTGGTAGTTTCCGGTTTCGTTGCAAATGGTTTCGGAAATCCGTTCGGATTGTCCCTACCATCACTGAAGATTATTAATCCTCAAGTCAAGCAAATTAAGTAAGTGGCCGATAGCGATCGCACCAGCGATTTCATGCTGAGGCTGTACCAACGCCAGTACCCGCACCAATCACCAATTCAATCTTTTTCGCTTTATGTCACGTCGAACCAAAGTTATCAAACGCCAAGTGCCACCAGATGCCGTCTATAATAGTCGGCTGGTGAACATGATGGTACGCCGCATTATGTACAGCGGCAAAAAATCAGTCGCTTATCGGATTATTTACGATGCGATGAAAACGATTGAAGAGCGCACGGGTAACGATCCGCTCGAAACCTTTGAAAAAGCAGTTAAAAATGCTACTCCCCTGGTGGAAGTCAAAGGTCGCCGAGTCGGTGGTGCTACCTATCAAGTACCGATGGAAGTCAAAGCAGAACGCGGAACGGCTTTAGCCATGCGCTGGCTGATCAACTACTCGCGCTCCCGCGCTGGTAAATCGATGGCAGCCAAATTGGCTAACGAGCTAATGGATGCAGCAAATGAGACGGGTAGCGCGATTCGCAAGCGCGAAGAAACTCACCGGATGGCCGAAGCCAACAAAGCTTTCGCCCACTACCGTTACTAGAGTCGCGTGGGTGGAGACTCTCCCCCAAAAGAATCGCTGTTTTATTCCATTTGGGGGTTGTGTATGTACCCGACCGTCCCCAAAAACGTCTACAATCTTAGTAAAGATTAACCAAATTTTATCATCGGCAGCCGACAAGTAAGGAGGTTATTGTGCCACGTACCGTCCCGTTTGAGAAAGTACGCAACATCGGGATTGCAGCCCACATTGATGCGGGTAAGACAACTACGACCGAGAGAATTCTATATTATTCTGGGGTTGTCCATAAGATCGGCGAAGTTCACGAAGGAACTGCCACCACCGACTGGATGGTGCAAGAGCAAGAGCGTGGAATCACTATTACCGCAGCCGCAATCAGTACGACTTGGAAAGATCACAAGATCAATATCATCGACACGCCAGGACACGTAGATTTTACGATCGAAGTCGAGCGTTCCATGCGGGTACTAGATGGGGTAATCGCTGTATTTTGTTCCGTTGGCGGCGTTCAGCCTCAGTCGGAGACGGTATGGCGACAAGCCGATCGCTATAAAGTACCTCGGATCGTCTTTGTGAATAAGATGGATCGGACTGGTGCGAATTTCTTCAAGGTCTACGATCAGATCGTCGATCGGATGCGTTGCAATGCAGTGCCCATGCAGATTCCGATCGGTGCTGAAGGTGATTTTGCTGGTGTCATCGACCTAGTTAAGATGCGAGCATTCTACGCTCTAGACGACTTAGGTAAAGATATCGAAGAACGTGATATTCCTGCAGATTTACAAGCCAAAGCCGATGAGTTTCGGACTAAGCTGCTCGAATCTGTCGCCGATACATCGGACGAACTGACCGAGAAATATCTCGAAGGCAAAGAAATTAGCCAAGATGAGATCGTCGCTGCCGTCCGCAAGGGCACCATCGACGGTACGATCGTGCCCATGTTCTGTGGCTCTGCGTTTAAGAACAAAGGCGTTCAAGCCTTGCTAGATGCCGTTATCGACTATTTACCTTGTCCGACGGAAGTCCCCGCGATTAAAGGTAAATCCGTCGATGATGAGACTGTCGAAGTCCAACGTCCAGCTAGCGACGATGCGCCATTTGCCGCACTGGCATTTAAGATCATGGCGGATAAATACGGTCGCTTGACCTTTATCCGCGTCTACTCTGGAGTAGTCAAAACTGGAACCTACGTCTTGAACCCCACTAAGGGTAAGAAAGAACGGATCTCCCGCTTGATTATCCTCAAAGCAGACGATCGCCAAGAAGTAGATGAGTTGCGCGCTGGCGACTTGGGTGCCGTCTTAGGTCTCAAAGATACCTTTACAGGCGATACTTTGTGCGATGAAGAAAATCCAGTCATTCTGGAGTCGCTATTCATCCCCGAACCAGTGATTTCGCTGGCGGTCGAACCCAAGACCAAACAGGACATGGAGAAGCTCTCCAAAGCTCTCATTTCCCTGTCTCAGGAAGATCCTACCTTCCGCGTCCACACTGACCCTGAGACCAACCAAACCGTAATTGCGGGCATGGGCGAACTTCACCTCGAAATTCTGGTCGATCGGATGCTGCGTGAATTTGGCGTCGAAGCAAATATCGGTGCCCCACAGGTGGCTTATCGCGAGACCATTCGTAAGAGTGTCAAGCAAGAAGGTAAGTACATCAAACAAAGTGGTGGTAGTGGTAACTACGGTCACGTCGTCGTCGAGATTACCCCTGGCGAACCCGGTACTGGTTTGGAGTTTGTCTCCAAAATCGTCGGTGGTTCGGTACCCAAACAGTACATCAACCCGATCGAGCAAGGTGTCAAAGAAACCTGCGAGTCTGGGATTTTGGCTGGTTATCCAGTGATCGACCTCAAAGTTACCCTCATCGATGGTTCTTACCATGAAGTTGACTCTAATGAAATGGCCTTCAAGATTGCGGCTTCGATCGCGACTAAAGAAGGCGTCATGAAAGCTCAACCCACATTGCTAGAACCAGTGATGAAGGTTGAAGTTGAAGTTCCTGATAACTTCTTGGGTAACGTCATCGGCGATCTCAACTCCCGCCGAGGTCAAATCGAAGGTCAAGAAGCGGCGGCAAATCTCGCCAAAGTTGCAGCTAAAGTTCCCCTAGGGGAAATGTTTGGTTATGCAACCAACATCCGCTCCAACACCCAAGGTCGCGGGATCTTCTCGATGGAATTCAGCCATTACGATGAAGTGCCCCGGAACGTCGCAGAAGCGATCGTGACCAAAAATAAAGGGAAGTAATCGGTCTGTTGCTGACGATTCTCTCTCCAGAGGATCGTCGCCACGCAGCTAGTGGTGGTAGTGTAGTTGTGGGTTATTGGTAAATAACCCACAACTAACACTCAGCAAAGATCTAGTTAAAATCTAAAGAGGAATTAAGGAAATTATCCATGGCACGCGCTAAGTTTGAAAGAAATAAGCCCCACGTAAACATCGGTACTGTCGGTCACGTTGACCACGGTAAAACCACCCTTACCGCAGCAATCACCATGTCGCTCGCGGCAATTGGTAGTGCTAAAGCTCGGAAGTACGACGAAATCGATGCTGCTCCTGAAGAAAAAGCGCGTGGGATCACCATCAATACCGCACACGTAGAATACGAAACCGTTACTCGTCACTACGCACACGTAGATTGTCCCGGTCACGCTGACTATGTGAAAAACATGATCACTGGTGCGGCACAAATGGACGGCGGTATTCTCGTTGTATCGGCAGCCGATGGCCCCATGCCTCAGACCAGAGAGCACATCCTCTTGGCCAAACAAGTAGGCGTACCTCGTCTAGTTGTGTTCATGAACAAAACCGACTTAGTAGATGACGATGAGCTACTCGAACTCGTAGAATTAGAAATTCGCGAATTGCTCTCCTCCTACGACTTTGACGGCGACAACATTCCTGTTGTTTCTGGTTCCGCAGTCAAAGCTGTAGAACAAATGATCGCCAACCCTAAAACCGTTCAAGGCGAAAACGAATGGGTAGACAAAATCTACGACCTGATGGCCGCAGTAGATGATTATATCCCCACTCCAGAACGGGAAATCGACAAACCCTTCTTGATGGCAGTTGAAGACGTATTCTCGATCACTGGTCGTGGTACGGTTGCAACCGGACGGATCGAACGCGGAAAAGTCAAAGTTGGTGAAAACGTGGAAATCGTCGGAATCAAAGACACCCGCAGCACCACGATCACTGGTGTAGAAATGTTCCAGAAATCCCTTGAAGAAGGTCTAGCTGGCGACAACGTGGGCGTACTGATGCGCGGTATCCAAAAAGTCGATATCGAGCGCGGCATGGTAATTGCTAAACCAGGCAGTATCAAACCTCATACCGAATTTGAAGGTGAAGTATACGTCCTCACCGACAAAGAAGGCGGTCGTAAGACTCCATTTTTCCCTGGCTATCGCCCTCAGTTCTACGTTCGGACAACCGACGTAACTGGAAACATCAAAGCCTTTACTGCTGATGATGGTAGTGCTGCTGAGATGGTTATGCCTGGAGATCGGGTCAAAATGACTGTCGAACTGATCAACCCAGTCGCGATCGAACAAGGAATGCGTTTTGCAATCCGTGAAGGCGGTCGGACGATCGGAGCTGGTGTTGTAGCCAAAATTATCAAATAGGTTAACTACCTAAATTACAGATAGAGATATACCTCGCGTGTATCTCTATCTTTGTGTCTGATGAATTATTTTCATCGTCTATTACCTGTACCTTGACAATCAAAAATCTAAAATTATGGCCACTATCACTCAGCAAAAAATCCGGATCCGTTTGAAAGCATTCGATCGCCGCCTCCTGGATACCTCATGTGATAAGATCGTTGAAACTGCCAATCGCACTGGTGCGACTGCAATCGGGCCGATTCCCTTACCAACTCGCCGTCGAATCTATTGCGTCTTGCGATCGCCTCACGTTGACAAAGATTCGCGCGAACACTTTGAAACTCGCACCCATCGACGCATCATCGATATCAAAGATCCATCGGCTAAAACGATCGACGCCTTAATGAAGTTAGATCTACCAGCAGGTGTAGATATTGAAGTAAAACTATAGACCGTAGCGATCGTCTCACCAGCTTGACGATATTTGAAATCTCCCGAAAAGTCCTCACATGAGGACTTTTTAATAAATTATCGCCACCGAATCGGAACTCGATCGATCTGTGCTAGGACGTACCAACAATGCTGGAATTACGGTGGCAAATAGTAAGTGACGTAAGTGGATCTAACTTACTGGGTAAATAGCTAGCACTTATGATGCTAGATCCGTTAACCTTATACATATACCTTCTGCTTTCGATCGAATCCGCAAATGGCACCTTCTTCTTCAATCGCCGTGAGAGAACTCCCCTTATTCCCGCTCCCCGAACTGGTGCTATTTCCGGGTCGCCCGTTACCATTACATATTTTTGAATTTCGCTACCGGATCATGATGAATACGATCATGAATAGCGACCGACGATTTGGAGTGCTGATGTGGGATCCCGTCAGAGGACAACCAGCAGATATCGGTTGTTGTGCGGAGATCGTCCATTTTCAGCAATTGCCAGACGATCGGATGAAAGTTTTGACCATGGGACAGCAACGCTTTAGAGTGCTTGAATACGTGCGCGAGAAGCCCTATCGAGTAGGGTTAGTCGAGTGGATTGAAGATCGTCCCACCGAAGAAGATTTACGCCCCTTATCGACCGATGTCGAGCGGCTGCTGCGTGATGTCGTGCATCTGTCTGGCAAGCTCACCGAACAACCCGTCGAGTTACCAGACAATCTTCCCGAGTTACCGATCGAACTTTCCTATTGGGTAGCGAGCCATCTCTATGGAGTCGCCGCCGAGCAACAAGCTTTACTCGAAATGCAAGACACCACCACTCGTCTGGAGCGTGAGGTGGAGATTTTAACATCCACCCGCAATCATTTGGCCGCGAGAACAGCTCTCAAGGATGCTCTGGCGTAGACTCGATCGTGCAAAAGTAAAATCGACTTACGAATACGCAATTAGTAGACTCGATCGTGCAAATTTAGATAGTTGCAACGTAGTTATACTATCTGACAAAATTGATATGTAGTGACACCAATGGTGGTTGTTGGCAGTGCCCACCATGCAAAACTTTCGATCGGAACGAGCCTGAAACTACGCACACCTTCGATCGAATCTTGTCCCAAGTAGTTTGTTACTGGTTTATATTGCGTCTCTGTGGAAAAAGATGCGTTGTCTTGTCGTATTATCTACTCATCTATCCATCCACCCCTATGCCGATCGAGACCTTATTTCCACTAGCAATTTACTATGAGGATCTAGCCGACGCGCCCAAACATCAACAAAAATTGCTCGCTGCGGTACTGCAACTGGAGCGGGATGGAGCCGAACGCCGTAACTATCCAGAAATGGCTTGGACGGGCGATCTCCATGGAGTAGAGCAAATCCATACCAATCCTGATTTTGGGTGGATTGTAGAGCAAATAGAGAGGCATACAGCGATCTATTTACTAGAATTGGGTGTAGATCTGAGCAAAGTCGATCTTTACATTCAGCGAGCATGGCCGATCGTCTCGCGTACCGAACAAGAAATCGGTTCGCATTGTCACAATACAGCTCATATTAGTGCTGTTTATTATATTAAAGTACCAGCGGAGGGTACATACGATCCGGGGCGATTGGTATTCTTTGATGATGCGCGTGTCAATGAAGTCAGTCCGGGTTTGGGGAGCGAGAATACAGATATCATTGCCGAAGATAGCTACTTCAATCAGCTACAGGCAGCTTATGTGCCTATAGAGGGGAGACTAGTACTATTTCCAGCCAAACAACGCCATGCAGTTACAATGAATGAAACTGAAGATCTGCGAGTATCGCTATCATTTGATATAGTGCTTACAGCCAATAGGAGCGCATCTGGAGCCTACGAATTTCTGACGCCACCTCCTGGACAGTGGCAAAAATTCAAGTCATCTCCAAGTGGCATCGATCGATCGAATTTAACTTTGGACTAGACTAAAGGTAATAGCTGGCAGGAGAGCGGGAACATTAAGTAAAGTAAACTGAGTCTTTTGGGAATAGTGGGGTTGGTAATGTTGAGTCACCACACCAATTGCCTTGCCTACCATCAAATCTACTTATCAGACTAGCAGTTGACTAAACTCGGATCGATCGGTTAGTGTGCATGTTTAAGTAGTTTTAAATTTTAAGTTTAATTAATTTATGAAAAGATTTTTACTTTTGTTTCTATCCGCACCCACGGTTTTGAGTGTAATCTTGCCAGTAGTGACTGCTGTCGCTGCCGAGAAGCAACCTGCTACTACAGATAAAAGATTCTGTGTTAATACTCATTCCAAACTGATTTGTGTTAAGTCTGCACAATTAGCTAGCAATACTCCTCAGCGAGCGATGCTCATTGCCAAAGCCGAAGCTGAAGCTAGAGATCCCGATGCTTTCGTCAACTTTAGCGATGAAGAAAGCGATGCTGCTGCGGCAATGTTCGGTTGCGATTGCCCTGATTGTATCCGCTCCATCCGCAAACTGCGGATGCTGGCGCAGATTAGTTAAATTAATTGAGAATTGAGAATTGCGGCTCTCGCACGCCTTTGTTTCCCGACGGTTTAGAGAGACAAGACAGAGAATTGCGGATGTGCCAAAAGTCGGGTTGCCCAACTGTTTATTTCATCACTTACGGTTCGCTCATTTTCAGGGAGGGTCATCAGATTGTGGCCCAAGGCAAGTATAAATCTCAACTGGAAAGTTCAATAACTGTAAAATGTTTTG
>NZ_PVWO01000249.1 GCF_003003845.1 Chamaesiphon polymorphus CCALA 037
GGGTGAATCGGTTGGGTTCTTCTACAGGGGTGATGGGGCAAGCCGTGCCTGATTTTACGGGGACAAAAACGGTAGAACTCGACACTGGCGATCGATTATCTTGTGAATTATACGGTCAGCGAATTGCAACAGCTACAAAGCGTTGGCAGAAGTAAATTGGACATATGTCAGATCCCCGACTTCTTAAAGAAGTCGGGGATCTAGCCTCACAAGTAACTCATAATTATTTATTTATAAACATCGAGCGAGATCGATCGATAAATGCCAAATCCTAATTCTTGGACGACTAAATTAACGTTACTGCTCGCCAGCAGCCTGACAGTCATGTCTGGTGCCACGGTTTCGCCATCGCTGCCAGCGATGCAACAACAATTTGAAAGTGCGATCGCAGATGCCGATCTACGAACAACTTTAGTTAAATTAGTAATTACATTACCCGCATTATTTATTGTCATTGGTTCGCCGATCGCCGGATCGATCGTCGATAAATTCGGACGCAAACCGCTATTATTAATTACCGCTATTCTGTATGGTTTTGCTGGTAGTTCTGGTTTATTTTTAGAAAGTTTGCCCGCAATTTTAGTCGGACGAGCGGTGTTAGGTTTGGCTGTGGCGGGGGTAATGGTGAGTGCTACTACTCTAATTGCCGATTATTATAGCGGCCCCGCACGAGCGGCATTTATGGGGCTACAATCGGGCTTTATGGGTTTGGGTGGTGTGGTGTTTCTAACATTAGGCGGCGCACTGGCTCAACAAAATTGGCATTATCCGTTTGGAATTTACCTGTTTGCATGGCCGATCGCCTTATTAGTGTTGGCGTTTATTGTCGAACCAGAACGGAGCGATTATCGCCAGCCAAATATGGGATCTGAAACCGATTTAACCAGTCAATCTACACCCGTTGGCGTGATGGTAATTGTCTATGGATTGACCACCCTCAGTCAAATTGCTTTCTACCTCATCCCCGTCCAATTGCCCTTTTTTCTCGATAGTTTAGTTAAGGCTTTGCCTTCTCAAAGTGGCATGGCGATCGCGCTTTGCACGCTATTTAGTGCGATCGCCTCAGTTACTTATGGCAAACTCAAACAGCGAATGGAATTTGTCACTTTCTTGCCTGCGATCTTCGGATTGATGGGCATCGGTTATCTGTTAATCGGTCAATCTTCAACCTGGTTGCAGGTTTTAGCCGGATTAGCAATTGCGGGAATGGGATTAGGAATTCTGATGCCGAATATGTCGGTGTGGCTCAGTTCTGCCGTCCCCGATACCATGCGGGGTAGGGCGTTGGGCGGTCTTTCCACGTCGATGTTCTTAGGACAGTTTTTATCGCCGATCGTGACTCAGCCGCTAACCAAATCTATGGGTTTAGGTGGCACCTACGCGCTCGTTGGGGGCGGTCTAGTTATCGTTGCCTTGGGATTTGCCATTTTCAAGTCTCAAGTGCGTAATTTAACCCGTTCTCGTGCAACTTAGGTGTCTAGGACAATTACCATAATGTTGAAATTTTGGCATCGATCTATTGCTTTCTCCATCGCCTTTATTATTTTCAATAGTCTGGGATCGAACAGTGTTCGATCGCATGAAACAATCGAGCCAAACTATCTTCAACAACCTGTAAATATTAAATCTAGCGATCGGGCATTTCGAGCCTTTACGTCAATCGTCAACCGTTATAATTGTCTGTCGCCATCTACTGAAACAAGTTTCGATCGCATCAGTCAGATCGATAGAAATAATTTTGCCAGATATCTCAACTATTGTACCGATCGAATCAAAGATCTGGCTGGAATAGCTCCCACAGATCTAGAAACATTGAGACAATTGCAAATAGAGTTTGCGACAGAACTTACTACTCTCAAAAGTAAGCTCGAACGACTCGATACTGATGTTGCAAAAATAGAATCTCAGCAATTTTCGACAACTACAAAACTTACCGGACAAGCAATCTTTGCTATTAATGCAGGCACATTTGGCGGCGACCGAATTATCGCTCCCAGAGGTGCGATCGTCAGTACGAGCCAGCCCAACGCTACCAGCCTCTATCGGGTCAGTTTAGACCTCAATACTAGTTTTAGGGGTAACGACCTGCTGAAAATCCGGCTAGTGGCTGCTAGCAATGGTAGCGGTGACAATGCGGCTGGGTTTCTAGAGCCTAATTTTGGCAGCGTGCTAGATTTTGCCGTACCAGGACGAGAACAAGTTAGTTTGGGACGGCTATATTACACCTTCAAACCGATTGAGGATCTGAGTGTTACCGTCGGCTCTCCAATGGTAGCACCAGATTTTATCGATCGAAATCGCTATGCTAATGCCAGTTTTCGGGACTTTTCCACCGCAGCACTTACTAATAATTTCATCTTACTACCCAGACCGGGTGGTGCTGGAGCGGCGATCGATTGGAAGCCCAACCAAAGCCAGTTCTCTGCTCGTGCTGTTTATATTGCCAGTAGTGGTTCTACCAATTTACCCGAAAATCAACAGTTTCTTGGCGGTGGTTCGCCAAATGATATCCGCTTGTTCCCCATTGCTGGGGGTGGTGCTACAGGCGGATTGTTTGGCGATCCTTATTTGGGAGTTGTCGAACTAGAATATGCACCGACAAAATCGATCGCGATGCGCTTACAATACAGCGGTGGCGAACTACTCGGTAGTAAATTTCAAGTAGTTGGAGTCAATACAGAAGTAGCAATTTCGCCCCAAGTCGGCTTATTTGTCCGCTATGGTTCTGGCTTTTATCCCAATACAACCCTTGGCGATATTCGTCCTCAATATTGGTCGGCAGGCATCGCCTTTCAAGATTTGTTCGTTAAAAACGATCTAGCAGGAATTGGGATCGCTCAACCGTTTCTACTCAGCTCAGTTGGTAATGCAACTCAAACTAATTTCGAGGCGTTTTATAACATCCCCGTTAGTAGTAGTTTACGAATGACACCGATCGTTCAAGTTATTACTAATCCAGCAAATCAAAGTAGTAATAGCTCGATCGTTACGGGGACAATTCGTGCAGTCTTTTCATTTTAGAGGATAAAGCTAATTAGTTATGATTTCGATTTCCGCTCGACTCCGTTGGTTCCAGACCCTTACCATTTCTATCTTCGCAACGATCGCAATTCCCTTGCCAGGACTGGCAGCCGATCGTTTGGTGGCTCGATTCCCGCCATTTAAAGATTTTTCAATTTCAGTCCGCGATCTCGAAACATTTGCCCAAAATGGCAAAATTCCTGTCAAGTATGCCGATCTAGTCAAACAAGTTCCCCCCGCACAATTGCAAGAGTTACGACAGTTATTACAGCAAAGATTGAATCTCAGTCCCGAATATGTCAAGCAATTTACCCGCGCACCCCTAGTCGAAAAGCTATTAGAACGGATTGGGGAATCGGTACAGACAGCTTCGCGCCAGAATGGGATGAAATCGCTCCAAACGGCAATAATTAGTGCTGCTGAAGATAAAGAACGCGGTTTGACGCTGACTAACGTCATCCGCCGATTTCCCAGCAGGGAAGTCCATCTCGAACTGGCGGAAGTATTTACCATTTATGATAATCTCACCGAATTATTCAAACGCCGAGATAGTACCGTCGTCGCGATCGATCGCTTGGCAACAGCCGAAGCCGCAACTTATCGACTCGATTTCTCCCAGCAAGCCGATCTCCGCCGCGCGGGGACATTGCGGTGGCAAAAACAGCGATTTGACTGGCTGGATAAATCGCGCCAACGACTAGTACCAGGAGATTTGTATTTACCGCAAACCAGCTCTAGCATTCCCATCCCCGTTATCGTCATTTCCCACGGTGTCGCTGAAGATCGCACCACTTACGCCTACTTAGCCGAGCATTTAGCCTCCCACGGATTTGCCGTTGTCGCCCTCGAACATGTCGGTGGCGATGCCAATCGTTTTCGGCAGTACTTTTCAAGTCTGGCTCCAGCTCCCAAAGCGACTGAATTACTCGATCGACCCCGCGATGTATCATTCTTGCTAGATGAGTTACAACGCAGGGCAACAAACGATCGTACCCTCCAAAAACTCGATCTCCGTCAGGTGGGGCTAGCTGGACATTCCCTGGGCGGTTATACGATTTTGGCTTTAGCAGGTGCCCAGATCGATTTCGATCGCGTCAAGCGCAGTTGCAACCCCAATCGCTCTCTAAATCTTTCGGTCTTGCTCCAATGTCGGGCAAACGAACTCAAACCTCAAGCCTATCGCCTGCAAGATCCCCGCATTAAAGCGATCTTTGCCATCAATCCTCTCGGTAGTACCCTATTTGGCAAGCAAGGCTTAAGTCAAATTCGCATTCCCGTATTCCTCATCGGTGGTAGTGATGATGTGGTTACACCTGCGGTACCGGAGCAAGTTTATCCGTTTACGTGGTTACAAACACCGGATAAATATCTCGCCATGATGATTAAAGGGACGCATTTTTCTACGCAAAATATTTCCAATAGCGATGGTATTTTTCCAGTTACCGACAGCTTTATCGGCCCAGATCCAGACCGCGCGCGGGTTTACACCCAAGCACTCAGTTTAGCCTTTTTTCAAACTCATTTAGCGGCTCGTCGTGAATTTCAAATTTATCTCAATGCTGCCTATGCTAAATCGTTGACACAGGATCGCCTTGGGAACATCGCCTCAACTGCGAATACCTCCTCTTTAAGACTCAATTTAGTGCAAGCGACTGCTGCTGAATCGATCGCACAAACCTTAGCCACAGATACTTCTCGCGCTCCCAAACTTCTGCCATAATTTGATTCAGGCAAAAATGAGGGTTTACCGCAGTTTATGAATACTAATCGTGCCGATATCCTGACGATAGTTCGTTGTCAGACTTGCGCTCGATCGAGCGAGCTGACATTACAAGTCGCTTGCTTTTGGGGTGCTTAGTGTCAAGATTGGATAACAATTCAACTCGATCGAGTTAAAGATATGGAAAATTCAGATTTGCCACAGCTCGCGCCCCAACAATCGGCACAAATCCCGCTCCAACCATTACGAATTCCGACAGGATGGCATGTTAATTATAATAATGGCTTGTTTGAAATCGATCCTTTACCAGAATTATTCCCTGATGAAAATCCCTGGTGGATCTTTAAAGAAGATATGCTGCAAATGCATAACGAGCAATTTAATCGACTGCTCGATTTAGGCTGGTATCCAGAAGGCGATTTAGTCGCGGGTCGTTATGGTCTAGTCGTCTATGAAGGTGATTTTAGAGGACGACTCTTATACGAATTTAGCACGCGCGATCGATTGGAACTGGTTGCAGAAATCGAAAGATTACTATCCGAAATTTGTCAAGATAAATTGTAGTAAAAATTATGCTTGATTGTATCTCTTTTGAAAAATCGAAAGTAAAACATTGTCGATCTTATTTGGATCTAATACCAAGCTTAAAAAATCGATCTACAGATATATCTATATAATTCGACCCTCTCTCGATCGGCTATCAACTATCAACTATCAACTATTATCGAACGCTCATCATTTCCTGAAGCTGACGCCGCCGCGTTTTGGTGAGACGTTGTTCGCACAGAGCAAATCGTTGAGTATTTTTAGTAAAATGTGCCGCTTCAAATTTACAATGCTGCGATCGATAGCGATGCCAATGAACTCGATCGATACTATTATTTGATTCAATCTCTACTAACTTTTTAGAAATACTTGCCGTTGTCAAATGTTGCAGATCGGCAATGCGATCGAGTGTTACACTACTCAGGCAATTATGATAGAGTAACGGTACCATCGAACTATTACCAAATGGCTCGATTACTTCTTGACAATGCGCCGTCCGAAAATGCAGCCAAGTTTTTTCTATGCTTGCTAGTTGCGCGCGATCGCGAGGATAAAGTTGACGCTCTAGCTTTTGATAAACATCCGATTTTAACTCATCCACATGTTTCGATCGCGCGATCGCACAACGATTGAGTGCAAGTTGTCCGGTATCGACACAATTCGATGGTGGAACTAACGATTCTGCCCGGATCGTGCTGGGGTTTATTCCAATTTCCATCGCTACAATCGCAGCCGAAATTGCCAATCTAAAACTTAATAATCGCACGCACAACTCAACTCAATTGAAAAAACTGCTCCTAATATAATGCTTCACATGCGATCGCGATTATTTCGGAGGAGTTGCCGATTTGCTCAGGCATTGGCTGGCGCGACACTCCCAACTCTCCCCACTCTCTTATCTATCTTTCTCATCTCCAGCTATTAACGCCGTTGCGAAAAATCTTAATTTCGATCTCATCTGGGTGAGAAATGCTATAACAATCTGGGGCACTTTGCTCGATCCTCACTTGCAATCATTCATGACCGATACATCCAGCCTCATCTCCCCCACACCCACGACGATCGATCTCGATCGATCTCCACTCATCCTCGGCATCATGGCATCGGGAAGTGGTAGTAACTTTGAAGCAGTTGCTCGATCGATCGCCAGTGGTAATTTAAATGCCAAGATCGCCGTCTTGATTCATAATAAGCCAGGAATTAAAGCGATCGAGCGCGCGCAACAACACGGAATACCCACCGTATTTCTCGATCATCGTAATTATCCCACCCGCGAAGAACTCGATCGAGCGATCGTCGATACTTTTCAGGCTCATCAGGTAGAATGCGTGGTGATGGCTGGCTGGATGCGGGTAATTACCCAAATACTTATCGATGCATTTTTCGATCGAATTATCAATATTCACCCCAGTCTATTACCTAGTTTCCCAGGCATTCATGCGATCGAGCAAGCCCTAGCCGCCAAAGTTAAAATTACTGGCTGCACGGTACATCTAGTCAGTCTCGAAGTCGATGCTGGGCCGATCCTCGTCCAAGCTGCCGTGCCAGTTTTAGCTAACGATACGGCGGAAACTCTACACGCACGGGTGCAGATTCAGGAGCATTTAATTTTGCCTCAAGCGATCGAAATCTTAGCCCATCAAATTAATTGATAATTGATAATTCGGTTGTTAGAGTAGGGTTTTAAACCCGATCGGAGCGAGCCACTGTCTTGTCTTGACGCACTACGCGCTAGAGGTTTCCTCCAACGCGTGCGTCACTTCATGAATTGAAACTACCCAAAATTTCGATCGAGCTATAAAATCCCTAGCACCAAGATTGCTCGCCGGGTGGGTTGTGCAACAACTCCCGAATATTGGCTTCAATAACCCGATAGCCGACATTGCCATTGAGTCGCTGCCGTCCTTCATTAAAAATTAGCGTGGGGCTGACTGTAACTGTATGCTCTTTTACTAAGTCAAAATCTTTCGATAACCGAGCGTATGCCGCACCACTATCGATTTGAGCTTGAATTAGATCGATCGATAATCCTAATTTCTCTGCAATGGCAAATTGCACTTGGCGATCGGAAATATCCGCTAGCTCCGTGAAAAATGCCGATCGAAATTCCCAAGTTGCTTTTTCAAATACCCGTTCCGATTTATCTACCAAACCATCGATTTCTAGTAGTTGAATCGCATGGAGAAACAAATGACAAGATGTCGAAGAAGCTGGCGTCACCTGCGTCCACACATCGGGATGAACGGTAATATGGTCGAAATTGCGCGCAGCAGCCAGAACGTGCGCGCTATATCCCGCCAATCCACCGCGATCTTGCCATCGCTGCTCCAACTTCTCACGAGCGTTACCAAAGACGGGGACAAAGTGGTGCTCGATATCGATCTTGTCTTTAAAAGTTGCTTGCAACTCATCCAAACGCACCTGTGCGATATAAGCCCAAACGCACAGAGCATCAGAAAAATAAATAATCCGAATTGGTTCCATAACGGTGTCCGCGTTAGTAGACTTTGGGAGTTGGGAGTTGGGAGTTGGGAGTTGGGAGTTAGGAGTCTGGTGTTTCGGGTGCTTCGGGAATGACTGGCGATTAGAAATCTACACCTCGGCGCAAATCTACACCGCGATCGGCATAATGTTTGTGACAGATCATTTCGGAGTGGACGCTGGCAATATTAAAGTAGGCAGGCGTATTGAAGCAGCGTCCGGTAATAATTACCTGAGTATCTTGAGGCTTATTGACCAGGCTGCGAACGATCGGTTCTTGATCGAGCAGATCGAGGTCTACAGTGGGGTTTAATTCGTCGAGAATGATGGTCTTATAGAGTCCAGAGGCAATCGCACTACTAGCGATTTCCCAGCCCCTTTGTGCCTCAATATAGTCGATATCTTGTTGTTTGCCCCGCCAGACGATCGTATCGCTACCACAGCGATGGCGATCGACTAGTTGCGGATAACTTTTCTTTAAAGCATCGATCGCGGCATCTTCAGTATAGCCAGTACCGC
>NZ_PVWO01000250.1 GCF_003003845.1 Chamaesiphon polymorphus CCALA 037
GGGGTAAAGGGACTACGATCGATTCCAATAGACTTGTGCATATATCCTCTACCCTCTACCCATTACCCATTACCCATTACCCATTACCCTCTAATTTCTGATTCGCCCGCAATTGCCCGCAAGCCGCACTCGCACCCAAGCCTTTGGAATAGCGCACGCTGACGGCGATATGCTGTTGTTCGAGCACATCTACAAATGCCTTGATATCTCTAGGTGTCGGTCGATCGAAATCGGCATCCTCGATCGGGTTGTAGGGAATTAGATTAACATGGGTTTGAAAGCCGCGTAATTGAGTGGCGAGTTCCGCAGCCTGTTTGGGATCGTCATTGACACCAGCTAGGAGGATGTATTCCACGCTCAGTCTTCTCCCCGTGATGCGGACGTAATCTCGACACTCATCGAGCAAATCATCAATCGGATAGTGTTCCGCCGTGGGGACGAGCTTGGTACGCAGTCTTTGGGTGGGTGCGTGGAGACTCACCGCCAGGGTGACTTGAAGTTCGTGCTCGGCGAGTTCGTGAATTTTGCCCGGTATACCCACAGTGGAGACGGTAATCGATCGCTGCGAAATCCCGATATCTTTATTTAAGCACTGCACGGCTTTGACGACATTATTGAGGTTAGCCAAGGGTTCGCCCATGCCCATAAATACCACATGACTGACGCGCTCGTTGAAATCTTCCTGTACCGTCAATACCTGATCGATAATTTCATGCGGTTGAAGATGGCGCATAAATCCACCCTTACCAGTCGCACAAAAGGTACAAGCCATCGCGCAGCCAACCTGAGAAGATACGCAGACTGTCAGCCGCTTGGCGGTAGGAATCCCGACTGCTTCGACGATTTGCCCATCTTGAAGCTGGAGTAGATACTTAATCGTCCCATCGGTAGCGACAGCACGGTGATGGATCGTCGATCGACCGATCGGGGTATCCTTGACTGTTTCTCGCCACTGCTTAGAAAATACGGTAATATCGGCCAGCGATTTTGCGCCCTGCTGATAAATCCACTGATATAATTGCTTACCGCGATAAGCTGGCTGACCCTGCGCCTGTACCCAAGCAGTCAATTCTGCTAAACTCAAGCCTAGTAATGGGGTAATCGCGATCTGAGAATCTGGATCTAAAGTAATGACAGACATGTTTTGGAAGGTTATGATTGCAGGAGGCGAGCGAGCTTAAATACTGGTAAAGGAATCGATCGATATTGTCTTTGCCGTTCAAACTGAAGATCGAATGAGTCTTTTTGGCGGTGACGCGGAATGTTATTTTAACTCAAGGGCTGACTGTGTGCGATCGAGATATCCTAGAGCCAACACTACACCGATCGAGTTCCAGACGTTCTCCGCATCAACTTATTATCGATTTGGCTCATAACTTATTTTATGACATTTCCATTAGCCTGACCGCTAACCGCTCGAAATCGACAACAGACACTTCATTCCCACTTTTTACTATCTACTATCCCCTATTCCCTATCACCTAACCCCTATATGGCTAGACCGATCGAACAAGTCGAACAAGATTTGACTCAACTGAGAAAAGCGAGTAGTCAACTAGGCGAACAATTAACTGGTGCTTATCAAAGCTACTTTACCAGTCTAGCATCAACACTCAAGAAACAGTCGATTCAAGGTTGTTATTATTTATGTACGACTTGTTATCCTGAAGCTTTCTTGAAATTAAATTACGATCGCCGCTCTCAATTACTTACTACGTTAAAACGCGTCATTCGGAATGTAATTACCGATCTCGTCGTGCATATCGAACCAAACCGTCCTAAAAATCGTCCAAATGATGAAGATGAGCCGACAGGAGAGTTAACCTCGATGCCAGTAATGCCGATGGATTGGTTTGCCACTCCAGCATCGCTGGCAACTTGGCAACAGAATATTGAAGCAGAGATCGGCCATAGTTTGAAAGAGATTTCTTACAAAGTAAATCTACTATTGCAGCAAGCACAAATTATGCCACCAACTATTCCCAAACAAATATTAGAAGCGACTGACGAAGCCGATCGTCAAGGTGGTAGTACGGCCAATGTTCCTAATGTTTTAAGTATCTTAATCGAACGAGAGACTACAGGCGGACAAGGAGCGGCAGATGATGCCGACGATCGAGCGATAATGCCCATGACGATGGTACTCGATCGTGAAGATGAGTTATCGCAAATCGTGCAAATCCACAGTCTTTATCTCCGGTTGACTGAAGTTGAATTTGCGGATGTGACTACCTTAAGTTTGCGCAAAAATATCAGTCAATTGAGCAATAAAGTTAATACGCTCCGCCGCGAATATGTGCAAAAGCAACAAGAATTAAAAATTGCCGAAGCTGAATCAGCTTGGCGAAATAGTTGGTTTGAGGATTAGTTGATAATTGATAATTGATAATTGATAATTGATAATTGATAATTGATAATTGATAATTGATAATTGATAATTGATAATTGACATACGATCGATTAAAATTAGAGTAGGAAGTGGTAGGTTGGGTTGAGGCACGAAACCCAACAGCACCAATGTTGTAGGTAAAGTTAGCGATCGAGATACATGTCTGACGAGCCGGATTGGTCGAGAATTCAAAAAGCATTAGCGATCGAAGCGCAGTATGGTTATACCGATTTAGTCGGGCAACAATATCGCTTTGGTGAGTTTTTGTGTTTGAGTTTTGGGCAACCACCAGCGCATACAAGTTTCAAAGATCGCCAACACTGGCGCGAATTAGCTTTTGAATTCAATAAATATCACGACCTCACATTCGCCGAACGCAAAGAATTAATTGCTAGAGCCAGCCAATTTTTAACAGTAGCCGAGCAAGTTTCCGCACATCAACATGGCGATCGATCGGTAACTTCACCGACGCTAAATGAATCGCCACGTAAAATTATCCCTAGCAAACCGACAGCCAATCTTAAGGTTGTACCAGCAACAACTCCAGTGCGGGGAGATACTAATTTAACACTCGATCGATATCTAAGAGATATTCCCAAAATTGGCATTCGCAAAGCCGAAATTTTGGCGAGATTGGGATTATTAACCGTCAAGGATGTTTTATATTACTATCCACGCGATCATATCGACTATGCCAAACAGATAAATATCATCGAACTAGAGCCAGGCACGACTGTAACTCTGGTGGGAATAGTTAGAAAAATCAACTTCTTTACTAGTCCTAAAAACAAAAAGCTCAACGTCTTAGAACTCACCATCAAAGATGAAACCGGACAGCTTAAAATCAGCCGTTTTTATGCCGGGACTCGTTACAGCAATCGCGGTTGGCAAGAATCCTTAAAACGCAAATACCCCGTCGGCAGTTGGATTGCTGCATCGGGATTAGTCAAGCAGGGTAAATACGGCATCAATTTAGATAACCCCGAAATTGAAGTATTAGCCGATGCCGATGCGAGTATTTCTTCCCTCAAAATCGGGCGAGTATTGCCAGTTTATCCGCTCATTGAAGGCGTTTCCGCAGATGTCGTGCGCGAAGCAGTGGTAACTGTTTTACCTGCGGCTGAACAATTAACCGATCCTTTGCCCAAAGTCGTGCGCGAACAATATGGCTTGATGGAACTTGCCGCATCGATTCAGAATATCCATTTCCCTGAAGATAGCGATACTAAAGAAGCCGCACGGCGGCGATTGATTTTTGATGAGTTTTTCTATCTGCAATTAGGCTTCCTGCAACGTCGCCATCTCATGCGTCAGGTGCATACGCAGGCAATTATTACCCCAACAGGAGTATTAATCGACAGGTTTAGAGAGATGTTACCCTTTCAACTCACCAACGCTCAACAGCGAGTAGTGAGTGAAATCCTCTCAGATCTTCAGCAAACCGCACCGATGAATCGCTTGGTGCAAGGCGATGTCGGTTCGGGTAAAACCGTCGTTGCCGTACTGGCAATTTTAGCCGCAATTCAATCCGGCTATCAAACCGCACTAATGGCTCCGACGGAAGTACTCGCCGAGCAACACTATCGCAAACTCGTCGGCTGGTTTAATCTGCTCCACCTCCCCGTCGAACTCCTGACTGGTTCTACCAAAGCCGCCAAACGGAGACAGATATACAGCGAATTAGAGACAGGCGAACTCTCGATCGCGGTCGGTACCCATGCTTTAATTCAAGATAAAGTCAACTTCCGCAACCTCGGCTTAGTCGTCATCGACGAACAACATCGGTTCGGTGTTTTCCAGCGCGCTAAATTGCAGCAAAAAGGCTCCCAGCCGCACGTTCTTACCATGACGGCTACACCCATCCCCCGCACCCTCGCCCTCACCCTCCACGGCGATTTAGACGTCAGCCAGATCGACGAATTACCCGCCGGACGTCAGCCGATTCAAACCAACGCCGTCAATAGTCGCCAGCGCAGTCAAGTTTACGAACTGATGCACCGCGAAATCGCCCAAGGACGACAGGTATATGTCGTCCTCCCCCTCGTCGAAGAATCTGAAAAACTCGATCTCCGCGCCGCCACCGAAGAACACGAGCGGTTGGCTACCGAAGTATTCCCCCAATATCAAGTCGGCTTGCTTCATGGACGCATGAGTTCGGCAGATAAAGATGCCGCAATTACAGCATTTCGCGATAATCTCACCCAAATTATCGTCTCCACCACCGTTATCGAAGTCGGTGTAGACGTACCCAATGCCACCGTGATGTTGATCGAAAATGCCGAACGCTTTGGTTTATCCCAACTCCACCAATTACGCGGACGCGTCGGACGGGGTGCGCATCGTTCCTACTGCCTGCTGATGAGCGGGAGTACTTCAGGCGATGCTAGACAGCGTTTACAGGTGCTAGAACAGTCGCAAGATGGATTTTGGATATCGGAGATGGATATGCAATTACGCGGCCCTGGGCAGGTTTTAGGCACCCGTCAGTCGGGGATGGCAGATTTTGCCTTAGCCAGTTTAGCAGAGGATGGAGAAGTTCTGACGATCGCGCGCGATGCCGCCGAAAAAGTGATTTTACAGGATAACGATCTGAGCCAATCGCCACGCTTGAAGGCGGAGTTAGATTATCGCTTTCAGAAACTCATGGGGGGAAGTATTTTAACTTAAATGTTGGGAAATTCGAGATATTGCGATCGATAATTGCCGATATTAGATTAACTAGTAGTCTACGGCATAAATCCTAGTGCTATTTTGGGAGGAGTTGGGAGTTGGGAGTTGGGAGTTGGGAGAGTAGCGGTAGAGTGTAGGCAATGGTTGCTTTACTTATGCCGTCGAGTACTAGATACAATTTGTACCAGTTAAGCAGATAGATCGACGTACTAAAATCTCTCTTTGCGCAGTGGAAAACTGAGAATGTTCCTCAAGTCCTTGCCCATCGTTGCGCATACCTTAATGGATTAATTTGCGATCGCTAGATAAAAACTGGGATGCTCCCGATGAACTATAGGTATAGTCACAGAAAAAATCCGTCATTCGACAGCAAATTATTCACGGTATTTGAGATCGGCACGATCGCACAAGTCTTATTACCGATCGGTGGAATCTCTAGGCTCGTAATTGCTGCACTATGGGGCGGATTTCTCCTCCAATTTGCGATCGCGCATCGCCGTAAACATCAATGGCAATGGCGCGGCTGCAATTTCTTCAACGCACTCCAAAGTTTGTGCGTACTTGGCTTTGGTGTGTATTTTTGTTTAACAGTGGTACGTAGTTTCTCAAAAATCTCGTCTAGCCGCACGCGTCAGTCGATCGAGCTATTAAATATTACCGAAACATTTTCGGCGGGAATTAATGCCTTACCAGCACTAATAACTGGAGAACGCAATCATCTACTGAGTTTTTTATTAATTCACGTTGGGGCGATCTTATTGTATGCGCTCGTCTGTCTTAGAATTGCTTATTTATCACAGGATGAATTTCTCAAAGATTGCCAACAACCGCAGCGCGATCGAGTCGATCCATTGTCAATGCAGCAATTTAATGGATCGATCGAATCATCCCGTTCGATCGGTAGCATTTGGAGCTTCTTTACCTCCAGACCTTTTATAGTCGAAAAAACTGATGATTCGGTTAGGGTTGAATTTTATAAGATTTCCGATCGAGATATTCAAGCTAACTTTCCACTGATTGGGGTATGTTTGCTCTTTTTCTGTGCTAGCTTGTATGGGATATTTAATACGGTCTTTATAGCGATCGCAACGCCAACGACACAAAACTTACCTCACTCTTTAAAGTTAATTGCTTTCTTGGCACCACTGTTTCCATACACCATCTTTGCATTAATCTCATGCTATGCTTTGCATTTACTC
Organism: Chamaesiphon polymorphus CCALA 037; assembly: GCF_003003845.1. Classification (GTDB taxonomy): domain Bacteria; phylum Cyanobacteriota; class Cyanobacteriia; order Cyanobacteriales; family Chamaesiphonaceae; genus Chamaesiphon; species Chamaesiphon polymorphus. Next base: position 6,259 of record NZ_PVWO01000250.1, read on the forward strand.
TTTGTCAAAAAGATTGTTGAATACAAAGAAAATGTACTGACAGTAGGAGAAACTATATTAGGACATTATCGGCAATTATTTACGATCGATCGGCAAGATTTATTGCCGCTAGAAGAGAAACAAAAGGATGCACGGGTACCAGGAGTAGTTAATAGTGTGTTGCTTGTCTCGCAACGCGGTAGGTATCGAGAAATAGCAGGACATTTATCCCCAGAAGCAATGGAAAATTTTAAAGAAATCTATGAGTGCTTTCGGACATCTAGCCATTTCAATAGTTTCTATATCAAAACAAAAGTAGCAACATCGATTCCCGGATTGCGATAGTATAGTTACAGTTGGCAATCGGTCTATTGGGAGAGGATGCTGTAAATATGCTATCTAAATCGGTGCGAGCTTTTAACGATCGAGTAGCGGCTTCTGTAGAATTACAAACTAAGCTCCGCGCCGTAACTTCGCCGATCGATTTTTTAGCCCTGGCAAAGTCGGAAGGACTCGATCTCAGTGGTGAAGATTTTCAGATGATGGTGCAGGAAGCATATCAACAGTGGCTGGAACGCTTAGATCCCAAGATGAGGGAGTTTTTTAGTCGGGTTCGCAGTACCAAAGAATTGGACGATCGATTAAAAGTCTGTCAGTCGAGTACTGATGCCATTGCATTGGCGCGGGAGTGTGGCGTCGAGCTGTCGGAGGATGACCTCCAACAGGCGGCAATGGTGGCGGAAGCCATTCCTGGTTTTAGCTTTGAAAAGCTCTGGTTCAGGAGATTAGGCTCGATCGACTAGTACGGACTAGTTCTTCTCAACTTGAATCGACTCGAATGTTTTACGAATAGTCAGTAGCGCAAAGGCGATCGATTCTGGCACGAGTGCCGCAATTGCCGTGAGTTGTAAAGATTGAGTTTCAGATGCATTAAATAACCCTGCCACACCGCTCAAATGTGCGGAAATAACATCGGTAGCATCGATCGCAATACACGCCAATAACAATGTCTTTACGGTACTGCGATCGGCAATAGCCACGAGTATTGCCAGCACGATATCTCTAATTGCCCACACCCGAATAATGTAAGGCATTTGGATATTTGCATCGATCGGGATATTTAATTGCACCATCAACCACGACGGATCGGCATAGCCAACCGCACTGAGACTAAACCTAACCAGACACATTAGTCCGATTAGTAAAGCAACATACCAACTTTGACCTCTCATACTCGCTCCTCCATATATAATTGATGAAAAAATAAGATCGAATAATTCTCAATTCTCAATTCTCAATTCTCAATTCTCAATTAATTTAAGCACCCTCGCCTAACATTGCAGGCACATCGATCTCTTTGATACAGGTCGATCGCGATAATGAGAGAATGCAATCGATAATTTTTAACAGATCTGTCAGCGGAATCGCTTCACCACCAAGTAAATTGTTTGCAGCAAGATCTGCTAAAACTTCAGGCGTACCGACGTTACCAGGATTGATTATGGTTACACCAATCTGCTCGGATCGCAATTCTTCTCGCAATGAATGCACCACCCCTCGCAACCCGAATTTAGATGCACTATTAGCAACTTCTCGCCCAGAAAAATTATCTCGACCAGAGAGTGCGCCCATGAAAACGATTTTGGGATTATGCGATCGCCGTAAAGCAGGCAGCAGAGCTTTTACCAACCGGATCGGAGCTACCAAATTTACAGCAATTACTCGATCGATGTCTGCATCGGTACAATCTTCAAAGCGATACTGACTGGTAAACGCATGAGTTTCCCAAGTTCCACCCATGTATAGTAAGGCATCTAATCGATCGCCACCAATTGCCTTTGCCACCGTTTCCACTCCCGTCAACTCGGACAAATCGGCCTGAATCCATTCACCAATCGGTGATGGAGTCCGCGCAACCGCCAACAATCGATCGGATCTATCTAGGGCTTGCTGAAAAAGTAGGAGAATAGTCTTTCAAAAATTGATTGGTAATGAAAAAAGTCGGAGTAATTAGTTTT
>NZ_PVWO01000251.1 GCF_003003845.1 Chamaesiphon polymorphus CCALA 037
GAGGAAAGTTTCGTAGAGTTCGGCTTCGGGGGAATTGGGTTCGGGTTGGTAACCGTATTCCCAGCGGACGAGGGGAGGTAAAGACATCAGAATCGATTCGGTGCGTCCATTGGTTTGCAGACCGAAGATCGTGCCGCGATCGTAGACGAGATTGAATTCTACATAGCGTCCGCGCCGATATAATTGGAAATTCCGCTCGCGATCGCCATACTCAGTATTTCGGCGGCGTTCGACGATCGGAATGTATGCTGGTAAAAAGCTATTCGCGCAGTCTTGAGAAATTGCAAATAACTGTTCCCAAGTACGCGGCGCGGGAATCCCGATCGAGTCGCTATATTGCGCCGCAGGGCCTTTGGGGTCGGGGCCACGATACAATGCGCCTTGCCCATCTTGATAGTCAAAGAAGATCCCACCCACGCCGCGAGTTTCATTCCGATGCTTGAGATAAAAGTACTCATCGCACCATAATTTAAAAGTCGGGTACAAGTCGGGGCTATGCTTGTCACAAGCGGCTTTGAGCGTATTGTGCAGATGACTGGCATCCTCAGCAAATGGATAGTAAGGAGTCAGATCTAAACCACCCCCAAACCACCACACGGGGCCAGCTTCAAAATAACGATAATTGAGATGGACGGTGGGAATATAAGGATTGCGCGGATGCAGTACCATCGAGGTACCCGTCGCAAACCAGCGATGTCCAGCCGCATCGGGACGTTGACTTAAAATTGAAGGTGGTAAATGGTCGCCCCACACTTCCGAAAAATTCACCCCACCTTGCTCGAAGACATTACCTTCCTTCATCACCCGCGATCGACCGCCGCCGCCTTCAGGACGATCCCAGCTTTCTTCTTGAAACTTCCCACCGCCATCGACAGCTTCTAAGCCCTGACAGACACTATCTTGAAAGTCCCGCATAAACTGCACGATCCGACTTTTGGCGTCGCTAGGGGGCAGAAAAGCGTCGTTTATCTTATTGTCAGTAGAGAAAGCTGTCATATCCGCAAGGTGAATGAGGTTAATTTAAAAATATTTGTTAAAGCAGCCGTTGGCGACTATCTAGCAAAGTAGCATATCCAGGCGATCGACTGTCGATCGTTGTTACGGGAAATATACAAACTAGGTTTTAGGTTTTAGGCTTTAGGCGGGAGGATTTACCAGCTCGATCGATCTTATAAATGTTAGTTAGGTAGGTTGGGTAGGATAGTAGGCTGGGTTTCGCTTTGCTCTACCCAACACCACCAATAACAAACAGAGCTTTAGATCGATAGAGATTTTAGCCTATTTAGATTCAGCCCTTTCAATGCGAACACTTGTATTGCTTTGTCGATCGCCATAGAGTAAGGTTTTTAGGCTTTGGCAATAATGGTGTGACCCTCCTCGCTCGATAAATCGCTCGTAATTCGAGCGAGGAGGGGCACTACAACACTAAGATCGATTGAATAGAGAACGGGTTTACGCCATTACGGGTTAGTTCTTTTGTTCGCGTTGAAAGGGCTGCCTATTTAGATTAAAGGAACTCTCGATCGATACCGAGATCGCTCAAATTAAAATTGTCGATCTACCCATACAACACAAGAGGGGCTTTTAGGAGATCTCCACAAAAGAAAGTACCCAGTGTAAAATCAGGAGGTGTAGAATAGTTGAAAAAATCTCCAAGCAAACAGAGAAATCTCAGCAATGGGCAAATAGAAGATTTGAAATTGGCAGCAGCCAAGATGAGTGGAGCCAAACGACGAGAATTTACCGCACAAATGACCAACAAATACTGTCAAGGCAGTGCCAGAAAAGCGGAAAGAGTAGTTGGGTGGAAAAGAAACATGGTGGAGCTAGGGCTAGCAGAACAGCGGACAGGGATAAAATGTGTAGGCGCACAATCAGCCAAATCCGGTGTCAAAAGATGGGAAGAACAACAGCCAGAAGCAGCAAAAATACTCAAAGAGATTGCCGAAGCACACGGACAGCAAGACCCAACGTTTAAAACAACAATCGCTTACACGAGACTGACAGCAGCTCAAGCCATCATCGAATTAAGACAACGGGGTTACAAGTCAGAACAATTATCAGCACTCAGTACAATGGCCGTAATTCTCAATCGGATGGGATATCGTCTGCGCCCAGTGGTGAAAGCCAAGCCTCAAAAAAAATTGCGGCTATAGACGCCAAGCGCGCCGCCAAGGCGGTCGAGAGACAATGCTGGCTTGGGCACAAAGCATGACTGGGAAAGGAGTAAAACCGATTGTTTATTTGAGCTTAGTAACTTATACTACAGGCATTTCCCTTTCTAAATCAGAAATGAAAGTAGTTGAGCAGTATTTAGAGCGTAACCCCGAACTGCCCAAATGGGATATTCTTATTTGTCCCTAAGTCCGGGTACTTTCTTTTTTAGAAATCCCCTAAGGCTGTACGCAATGCTTCGATATTTGCCATGGTAGTTGCGGTGCAAAGTGCGACCTGAAGGCCATTCCTATTACACAAATCGAGCGTTTCAACCACGCCAGGGCGCGGACGGAAGTGCAGATCTGCCAGCATGGCTAGATAGAGTCCGTTCTTGGCTTTGTGGAGAGCGGAGATGGTGCTGTCTGTGACGTTGATGCGGGTGAGGTCGGCGTCGCGATAGGCACGCATTCGTTGTGGATCGTCTTTAAGTTTGAGCAGGTCGCTGGTTTGAGCCGTCCAGTGCCAGTCTAGTTTAGCGGCTGCAAATGCCTCATTGAATGCTTGTCGTTGAATGTCGGATGTTTCGGCGATCGGGGTGTTGGGGCGATCTTCGTCTCTATGGTGGAGTGCTGCGCCAAAAATAACTGCTTTGAGTTGGGGCATGTGGATTTGGGGGATAGGGTGTGTTACTTTTTTGCAGTTGATAATTGTCACGAGCGGATATTTCTGGTGCTTGGAGAACCCGGATCTGGGGGAGGCTTGCCCCAGACCCCCCGTTGAGGGGCGGGACGCCGCCCCTCAAACTCCCCTACGTATGTAGGTTGTTAGTGAGAAGTCTAGTCTGGGTCGCTCCTACTTAGTGGCTGCGGGGTAGGGTTTTGCTGCTATTTAGTTGGGTGGGTTGGGCACGAAGCCCTCCCCTGGGCATGGCTTCTTAATGGCTTTCTATTGGTTTCGATTACCTACTCCTCTACTCCCAACTCCCAACTCCCAACTCCTCACCCCCTTAACAACACTGGCTCGGCGTCAATGCGTGTCCGGAAGAGGGTGTAGGGTTTTTGGCGTAAATCTTGGCCTTTTTGATATTTGGGTTGGCGGTGGAGTTGGTTGGCGGTGATGTAAAGGTAGCCGTCGGTGGCGATCGACATGGTATCTGGCCACATCAGGCGGGGATCTCGGACGACGGTTTCCCACATGCCTGCTGGAGAACGGCGGAGGATGGCTTGGTGTTCGTAGTTGGTGGCGTAGATGTATCCGGCGGCGTCGGATTCGAGTCCGTCGGCGCAGCCGCCTTTGTCGCCTTCGTCGATGACAGTGGCGGCGACTGCTGCTTCGTCTATGGTGCGATCGATTAGAGCATCGATCGAGACGCTATAGAGCCGCCGACTGATGAGGGGGCAATAATATAAACGAGAGCCATCGGCGGCGATCGCGATGCCGTCTGCGCCCATTTTCATGGGTTTGGTGGTGCTGTTGGCTTGGCGTTCCATCAGGGGTTGTCCTTCTACGAGGGGCAGACAGGTGGCGGGTGGTTCGGCTTTGGTGGAAGGATGATTGTGGAGTTTGCGCCAGCTTTCACCAGAGGCGAGATCGACGACGATGATGCCGTTGGCACCGCGATCGGATGAATCGGTGATAAATGCCATGCCTGCGGCACCTCGGCGCAGATCGAAGCGGATGTCGTTGAGGTAGGTGGAGGGAAGGGCGACGTCTTGAGGGAAGACGATCGTTTGGATGACGCGATCGGTGCTCAGATCGATGCAGACTAGTTTAGGGCCACCATATTGGGTGGGTTTGAACATCGGGCTGCCTGTATCGAGCAGCCACAGTCGATCGAGTGGATCGACAACGACGCTTTGGACGGATACGAGGGCGGCGGAGCGGTTGTATTCTTGGGTTTTGTTGAAGGCGAGATTTGGATAAGGTACAGCTTCACCGTTGCGGATTTCGGCGACGGTAAAGTTTACCTCGTCGCCCCATTTGGGAAAGTTAACGAAGATTCTCCCTTGATGGGATACGGTGACGCCTGTAGGCATGGCACCGTCAAAGTGGGCGACTGGTTCGAGTGTGCCGATGGTGGAGACTGCGGGTAGTTTTTGGAGTTGACTTACCATTGGTTGAGTTCCTTTGGTTGTATGCGTGAGTTTCTAGCATTTTCTTGTCTTGTCTTGACGCACACAACCTGGAGGCAAGCTCCAGGTCGATACGCGCGCCGCAAACCCGTCTCTAAGATCGATATACGATATGTATTATGCAGATATTTATGGAGCTGTAGGGGCGGGTTTTCGGCGCGCGCTCTGGAGGTTTCCTCCAGGTTTAGCGCGACAAGACAATGTTAGTCAATATTCGGGAAAGGTTCGATCTCAAACAAACCCGCCCTCCCCACTAGAAGACGTCAAATGGGTTCTTCGTCGATTGACTCCTTAGATTCATTGGCGATCGCTGTAACTTTAGCAACGAGTAATGTTAGTTATTAGCCGAACCAGGTTCGCTCATTTTGCTGTGTAGTTCTGCTTTGAGGGGATCTGGTAAAACTTTGCTGACGACCCCAGCAACTTTGGTTAACAGGGATTCTGCCAAAACGCTATCCTTACCTTCCATGAGTGCCTCGTAGCCCATTCTGGCGACCTCTGCGGGGTCATCCTTTTTGTCTTGTTCGCCGACTTTAGTACCGTCTAATCCCGCCCGATCGAAGAAGTTGGTGTCAGTGGCTCCGGGCATCAGGGCGGTAACGGTGACGCCGCTGTCTTTTAGTTCGTTGCGGAGTGCCTGCGAAAAGGAGTGGACGAAGGATTTGGAGGCAGCGTAAACGGCTTGATATGGCCCAGGCATTTGGGACGCGATCGAGGATGTAAATAGTACTCGTCCTTGGTGACGCGCGACCATATCGGGGACGACACGTTTGGCGAGGTGGACGGTGGACGCAATGTTGAGTTCGATGATGTTGAGTTCTTGTTGCAAGTCGGTTTCGATGAAGGCTCCACCGACGCCAACTCCAGCATTAATCGCGATCGCCTCGACGGGTTTTCCGGTAGCTTGAATCTGCTGGTAGAGGGTTTCGACGCCATCGTAGGTAGCCAAATCTGCCTGGACGGTTTCGACTTTGGCTCCTAGCTGCTCGAAGGCTTCAGCTACCGTTTCGATGCGTTCGCCTGTTGATGTGACGAGGAGATCGAAGCCGTTTTTGGCAAACTGTTTGGCGAGTTCGTAACCGATACCGCTAGAGGCACCCGTTACTACAGCCAGCGGTCGAGTCGAACCATTAGTCGCGGAATAATTAGTCATTGGGATTGTAGATTGTGGATTGCAGATTGAGTAAGTGACTTTTACCGACTTTCTATCGGTCACCAATGCGAGCTACTTCGAGCGTCGATTGATATTCAGTACCGATTATTTTTAGCTCGGAAAATTTGCAAATATTTTTGACGATCGATAGTTCAAAATATTTATCCTAATGCTCGAGCAAACTTTACTCTGATGCTTGTTGCAGCTTCAAAATATCGCTCGATCGAGCTTCACTAGATTGGCACAATATTGCTTACATTAAAAATGCCCAAGTTGTTAGTAGTGCATCGCACTCACAACCCGGCACATTTTTAATTAAGTAGTGGTTATTTGTCGATATTTCTTTCCAGTTCGTTTGCGCTGCGTTTGGCTACTTCAGGATACAAACCAGTAAACTCTTTGACTGCATCTGCCGATTGCTCGCCAATACGTTCGAGTCTTTGTCCCGGTTTACCTTTGACCTCACGAGCCTGTTGTTGCCATTCCCCAGTAGTTTTGGGGCGATCGGGATTTTCTTGATGTACCAGTCGATCGAGTTTGTCGATCGTGGCTTTGCTCGCGCGATCTGGGGCGACATCGGTTGTTAGTAAAATAAATCCGATCGCGATAACAGATAAAAACTGCCGCACTTGAATATTCTTAAACCAACCACCAATTTTAACAATTGCCGCACCGATTGTATTTAGCATAGTTAGCTCCTTCTTTGAAGAATTTGATATCTTTCTTAAAAAAGATATTTGTTTGTTACAACAATAAGGTTAACTACAATCGCACTCAAAACTTCTCTCTCAAAGGACAGAGATCTGTTTATTTAATTATCAATTATCAATTATCAATTATCAATTAATCAAGTGCCAATTGGTTCGTTATATCCCTGAATGTTTTCTGGCTCGAATTGACGCAGAACGCGAGTCGCCCGATCTATAAGTTCTCCAGTACCTTTGACAATTACCAGATATTTCCCTGCATTCAGGCGATTGCGATAAGGTAAAGCATCACCGCTCCCGATCGTCAAACCGACCGCACCTCCAGAAAAATATGCACCCATAGCACCAGCACCAGCACCAAAAATACCACCCAAAATGTGGTTGCCAATCGGTGGAAGCGTCGAGAAAATTTCGATTCCGGTCAAGTAATTAAAGGCAAAACCAGCGACAAATCCAAAGCCAGCCAGCCATAATAATTCGCGTTTGATTTCTTTACTGGCTTCTACATTCGGATCGATGAGTCCATATTCATCGGCACTTTGATAACCGTCACCTAAAATATTGATGCCATCATTGGGCAAACCTTCTTTTTCCAAAGCAGAATAAGCGGCTTCAGCTTGAATTCGATCGGGCAAAACTGCGACGAGATAATTCATAGTTGGGAGTTGGGAGTTGGGAGTTGGGAGTGTGAAGTGGGAAGTTGAGAGTTGGGAGTGGGAGACTGGAGACAAAGTAGCTAAACTGGAACGCAGTTCCACTGCTAACTTGTTACTCTCAACTCCCAACTCCCAACTCCCAACTAATTCATCCCAGGCTTGAGGATAACCTTAATACAGTTATCCTTCTTGTGTTTGAAGATTTCGTAGGCTTGGGGAGCTTGCTCTAGTGGGAGAGTGTGAGTGATGACAAATGAAGGATCGATATCGCCGTGCTGAACGCGATCGAGCAAGGGTTGCAAATACTTGTGAACGTGAGTCTGACCGGATTTCATCGTCAAGCCTTTATTCATAAACGCACCCATCGGGATCTTGTCCACAAAGCCAGTGTAGCCACCAGGTACCGAGACGCTGCCGCCTTTACGAACTGCTAAGATGGCCTGACGTAGTGCGGTGGGTCGATCGGTTTCGAGCTTGACTGATTGCATCACGTTGTCGTAAAAGCCTTCTAAACCCATGCCGTGCGCTTCCATCCCCACGGCGTCCATTACCGAGTCGGGGCCGCGTCCGCCTGTCATCTCTTTGAGGGCTTCGCCGACCTCGATTTCTTCATAGTTAAGGACTTCTGCGCCGCCATCTTTGGCCATCTGGAGCCGTTCGGGTACCCGATCGATCGCGATTACGCGTTCGGCACCGAGCATAAATGCACTCCGAATCCCAAATTGACCGACTGGCCCGCAACCCCAGACGGCAACGGTATCACCGGGCTGAATATTACAGTTTTCGGCGGCCATGTAACCAGTCGGGAAGATGTCGGTGAAAAATACTACCTTTTCGTCAGGTAAGCCATCGGGAATCTTAAATAAACCCACGTCTGCAAAGGGCACGCGAGCGTATTCCGCCTGACCGCCAGCATACCCACCCAACAGATGCGAGTAGCCAAATAAGCCTGACGGGGAATGACCCATGACTTTTTCGGCCATCCAAGCATTCGGATTGGAGTTATCGCACAACGACCACAAATCGCGATTGCAGAAGAAACAAGAGCCGCAGGAGATGGTAAATGGAACTACTACTCGATCGCCAATTTTGACATTGGTAACTTTACTACCCAGTTCGACTACCTCGCCCATAAATTCATGGCCGAGAATATCCCCTTTTTGCATCGTGGGGTTGAAGCCGTTGTACAAGTGCAAATCGGAACCACAAATCGCCGTAGTTGTGATTTTAATAATCGCATCGCGAGGATTCAGGATTTTGGGATCTGGAACGTTGTCCACTTGTACTTTAGTCGTACCTTGCCAGCAAACTGCTTTCATTGTTAATAGTCCTTGGTGGGTGGTGGTGGAGCGGGGAGCGGGGAGCGGGGAGTTAGGAGTTAAGAATTGGGAGGTTGAAATTGCTTCGTTCGGGTTGGTGTTACCCCCCCAACCCCCCTTATAAAG
>NZ_PVWO01000252.1 GCF_003003845.1 Chamaesiphon polymorphus CCALA 037
TTCAACTGCAATACCATCACGCAAAACAATCCAATACATAGAGAAATTGCAATTGTATCTTGAACTAATTCTAAAACTCGCACGATATGACTGCGATTTAGCTTGGCATACCACCGTGTATTTATGGTATTTACATTAGTGTTGTTGGCGATCGGTGCGGCAATTGATGTCTTCATTACTTTAGTTCCTGCAATAAGGGACATCGCTCTAAACTAACTCAGAATCTCTCGATCGCGCAATCATTAATTAATGAGATGTTTTGATAAATATGATTAGCAAAGTATCATCGATAAATTTTAAATATCGATCGAATAAGTTCTATCGTTTGCGTGCTTTCCAGGTGCCGCCATAGCTATAATCGAGATTAGTGCGATCGATCGTCTGCCAACACCGATCGCAAACAAATTGCCATGCCCCATCTCGCTCTACCCGCACTCGATATAAAACATCTGATAATTGCTGGCATCGATCGCATGTTTTAGTACGAATTCTTGTCACTGACTTATTAAATAGTATTTACTAGTGCAGCGTCAAATCTTAATTTTAGGGTGGATGTCTTTTAAGAAGCTTATTGAATAAGGGATTCGGAAATTATCAACCCTAATTTTTAGTCTTGACAATGCACTAGGTCGTTTTCAATTTTGAAGAATACGATGGGCTTATCCTCGATCGTCCGTTGTTCTACTTCACGCATCCCCAGTCTTTGGGTTAATTTTATGGACTCTAAATTAGGTCGATCGCAGCTTGCTAAAAGGTATTTATAACCAAGTTCTTTAAAGCAATATTCTATTATCTTTAAAGCTGCTTCGGTAGCATAGCCTTTTTTAGTGGCTGTTGGAATTAGAGCATAAACTAATTGAGGTTGTTCTTCCTCAAAAAAGTACCACAAGCCAATAAAGCCAACAATTTCTTCAGTATCTTTAGTCTTAATAAACCAGAGACCGAGTTTTTGCGTATCGAAGAGATTTTGGTTTTCTAGAGACATCTCCTCTATCTGTTGTAACTCCCAAACTCGATCGTCGCATAGATATTTTCGCACATATGCATCTATGAAAATCTCGTGTAGCGCGATCGAATCACTTGCTACAATCGGTTGTAATCGTAAACGTTGAGTTTCTAATTCAAAATTCATCATTACCTCCAATATTCACACTTGTGATGATAGCTAGACATAGAGCGCGTCAGTCCCTGGTATTGCCTGTCGCACCCTTCGGGCAAATCCAGCATAGTGAAATGGAATATTATCACTATCATCGCCAGCAATCCGAGATCTCACTTTGTCCCACGAAAGCATAGAGACTCTAAACAATGGCTCGCCAACTACTAGTACTGGCTGCGCTCTCTCTTCATACCAGCGATAACAGCCTCCAAATTCTCGCCGTCCTACTTCCATAATGTAGCAGCCAAATTCTCTAACCAATGTACCGATTCTGGCATCAGTCATCTCATCTGCAAAATCCGCTGCTTCGGCTAGCATTTCCTCGACAGCAGCAAGGCTAGCTTCCGAGTAGTCGAGTTTGCCTTCTGCACGATCGTTACAAATCTCGACAAATCTGCACGCAGTTTGAAGGATCTGTTCTGAAAGTTCATCCATACTTTAAAATGACACTTCGAGAGATTGGTACTAGCGTTAGAGATCGAGCATGTTATTAACGATCGATTAATTTAAACCTTAGCTAACTGTTTGACTTCTACAGGTGCAGTGAGAGCTTCCTCTAATTCCGATTTACCCAACCGTGCTTCGAGGATATTCATCACCTCACGTCCGAAATCGTTGGGGTTATCGCGGAAGGCTTGAAGGCAAACTTCACCGAAGAATGAGCCTAACGGTTCGGGATTCCAGAGGAGTTTTTTAGCTACCCATGGCATGTGACTCATCGGATTGTAACCGGGTTTAATCACGTCATTTTTGAAGGCATATTCTTCTAAGTGAGTGTGCGGTTGTAATCCGATAAAGAAGATTGCTGGTTCGACTTTATCTGCACCAAATATCTTCTCCATTTCGCGGTGATAAGCGATCGTTTGACGGATCGTTTCAAAGCGTTCGTCGATAACATTAAATGAGTAATTAATCGAGACTAGATCTTCAAATCCGGCGGCTTTGAGATCTCGACAGTTTTGTAAGACAGTGCGAAGATTATAACCCATCCGCATTTTGCGAACTAGTTCTTGAGAACCGCTGGTAATGCCGATCTCAAAATAATTCATCCCGGTTTTGACCATCAAATCGCACAGTTCGGGAGTCAAATTATCAGCACGAATATAAGCTGCCCATTTAATATCCGTCATCCCACTAGCGACGATCTTTTGTAATAATTCGATCGCGTCATCGATATAGCGTCGAGCTGGGATAAATTGGGCATCGGTAAACCAGAAATTCCGAATCCCACGATCGTAAAGTTGGCGCATTTCGGCGACTACTTCATCGGCTGGATTGATCCGGACTTGTTTGCCTTCAATTACGGTATAAACGCAATAGCAACAGTTGTGCGGACAACCGCGCTTTGTCTGCACGCCGACATAAAAATCCCGATCTTGTAAATAATAGCTAAATTCCGGCCAAATTGTCTCGATATAGTTGTAATTGCACGCCGTCTTTTCGATCGAGGTTGGCGGTTCGTGGACTAAACCTTTGCGAGGTGCGGTACCGACAATATAACACCGCTCGTTGGTCAGATCTTCAGCTCTAATAATCTTCTCTAATAAGACTTCCCCTTCCCCGATCGAGACGATTGCGCCTTTTGGTAAACTCTTAGCTAACTGCTCGTAGAAGACGCTCACAGCTCCCCCACCGACGACTAATTGGGTGTTCGGATTATGCCGCTTGGCACGTTTCAACCCGCGCTTAATTAGAGACATATTTCGCCACAATTCTGTATAGTGGCTGGTTAACATCCGCACTCCACCAATGGCACCGTGCAGCTTCTTCAGCGGGTTGCGATCGTAAAAAATCTCAAAGGAGTTCTGGAGCGGATTGCCACCGCGTCCGCCGACTGGTGCATAGATTTGGATATCCCGCCAAGAGTAAACCAGTAAGTCTGGCTGAAATTTATCGATCGCGGCGTCTAGTGCCTTACCATAATCTAGCGGTGGTACCGTACCGAGATCGAAGATCCGTTGTTCGATATTCGGAAACTGCTTATGAACGTGGTCTGACAAGTATACAACCCCGATCGGGAAAATTGGATTGCAAGGAAGGCGACAATAGAGAATTCGTGTAGTCATAATTAGGGGATAGGGACTAGGGGATAGGGGATAGGAAATAGGGAATCGGGACTAGGGGATAGGGAGCAAAGGATAATACCGATAACCTCATCCTGAAAATCTTACCAATCCTCACATCCCTCTCGGAATCAGGGGGAAATGGTTAACACCGATAACCTCATTCGGAAAATCCTGTAGATCGTTAAATCCCGATCGAAAGAGGAGACGCAGGCTAGCACCGATCGCCTAATCCTGCTAATCCTGTAAATCCTGTAAATCCCGGTCGAGGTTTTATTTATGTCTTTAATATAACTTTACACAAAATTCTCTCGAAAAGGTAGTCTCAGACTCAGATTAGATCGAGATTTGCGGCCTTTGGCACGCATTAGCTAGATGCGATCCCCAGCGGTGTGAAAAGGTAGTAAACTTTACAGCTTCTCATTAAATAGGAGTGTTACCTTGAGAATGTAAATGATTTTATGGGCACCAGGCTAAATAAATTATTATGCCTCACATTCTCGATCCCCTACCCGAAAACCATGCCGAGGAGATTTGCTGCTGCTATGTTAATAGTACCAGTCAAATTCAAGTTGCCAGAATCACCAATGTTCACAATTGGTATTTCGAGCGAGTTGTTTTTCCCGGACAACGACTGATATTTGAAGCTCCTAGTTATAGCTATCTAGAAATACATACTGGTATGATGGCAAGCTCTATTTTATCAGATAAGATTCCTTGCCAACAACTAATCGTTTTAGGGGATGATGAACCTCACCCTTTCGCAATCTCAGCCAAGACATTACCTGAATTGGAATACGCGCATCAATGATTTAATTCTTAGAGAACCTGTCGATAATTAAGCAGCTTATTTGCACCAGTTTCATGAAGACTTTAAGAATAAAATCTTTTGAAAATAAAGCTTGCGAATTTCGCAAGCTTTATTTTTGAGCCAGGTGGTTATTTGCGGCAATCGGTAAGTTTTAATTATCGCCTGCTAACCGCTCTAACCGCTCTTGCATGTTAGTTAACTTCGATCGAACGGATACTGCTAAACGTGGTGTGGGCACGTCCAGATTCGGCCATTGCGGTAAATTAATACAAGGACAATGTTCGGGGGGGATGCCAGCAATTTGCAGCGGAATGAGCATACTGCACCGAGCGCAATCGACTAGCTCCCACGTAGGAGTAAGCAACTCAGCGATGGTTTGAGATGTGTCTTCTAAATAGCAATCACCCGATCGATCTGACAGGATAATGTCCCAACAACGCTCGAATTCTTTGCTGTAGTCCATATCATTAAAGATTTTACTCGGCAATAGAGATCGATCGCCATTGTGGGTATAAACCTTTTTACCTAGTTGAAACCAGTGTGCGAGATATTGTTTAACTTCAAGAGTGGATGCCATACCCAATACCTCCTAACAGCGGACAGTAATTCAGCAGCATCGATCGACACAATTTCTGCGAGTCTGTCGAATTCGCTGCTGATACTAACTATTATCCGCAATCCCTGAATTTGTAACCAGCGACCGACCAATTTGTTTTGTTTCTTGATAAACCTCGGTGAAAACTTAATAAATAGTTACAATACCCGTTAGGCTATGTAACCGATGCTCGTCCGCGTTCGTTGTCGATGACACCGATTGAAATCTAGATAGAGAGCATCGATCGACCGATCCACTCCGTCCAGACATGATAAAATAGCTACCAACTACGATCGCCGTGATATAAATAAGGATTAATAAAACATGGACGCAGCACTCATAATTGCGAAATTGCCTGAAGCATATGCCATCTTCGATCCCTTGGTGGATGTTCTCCCCATTATCCCAGTATTATTTTTGGCCTTAGCCTTCGTTTGGCAAGCTGCTGTTGGTTTCCGTTAAGTTTAGCCGAGGCTGACTGGCAAATCGATCTTGCTCCCAGATGCCGTTAAACTTGGTGCGCTCGGACATCCTTAAATGTGAGGATGTCTATTTTTATGTCAAATTTTCAGGTGATTTAATTAATGAGTCGCGGGCTGGCGACGGGCAATAGAGATCGTTACGCGGTGTGATTTCTGCTGGAAGATGCAAATTCAAGCGATCGAGATAGGTTTGGTCAGTGATTTGGGCATACTAATTCCAGTAGTAAACAGCATTTACCAATTCACTGTCAATACTGACCGGATCGTGAATTTAGCACCACAGTCAGACCACCAGATCGGGCTATCCCTTATGTCAAAACTAGACCCCTCCGTTCGCCTGCTACATTTAATGCTGCGAGCGCAACATTACGCACGGAAAGAGTCCAGCGATACTGGCTATGCAATGATGCTGGTATCGATCGTCACGATTTTGATTTTCAGTTTATTGGCTGCTTATCTAGCGATTACAAATATTAGCAAATCTGCTACCACTGCTAATGTAGAGGCTAACAGTACCTTCTACGCTGCTGAGTCTGGACTCAATCAAAGATCGGATGTAGTTCGTCAAAAGTTTGTCAATTATGCCACTCCCAATGGTGTCAGTCCTGGTGCGGTATCTGGATCGATCGCTGGCCCTAATAATATGGCATTTTGTCTCGATAGCGATCCCGCCAATGATGGCAGTGGTGACTTTGCCTGTCAGAAAATCGAATTAAACTACAAACATGCAATTGGCACTACCGTAGGCAGGGATGCCGATGGGAAATCTTTATCAGCTTCCAATTTCGCTAATAATGTCAAGTATACGGCCTATAGTTTTGTTAGCGATCGCACGATTTACATCGATCCCGTCCGCCGGATTCCACAAGTCCAGACGATTCCTGCCGGACAACTTTATGCAGGCTTAAATGCTCAAGAATATCGCTACACCATCTTTAGCATGGCGACGAGCAGGCAGCCGCAAGATTTGGATGCGCGGGCAATGACAGTATTAGAAATGTCATTTAGGAGTCGCAACATTCCGCTATTTCAGTTTGCAGCTTTTTATAACGGGGACTTGGAAATGAATTCCACGTCCCAAATGGATATTAATGGTCGCGTCCATACCAATGCCAATCTATATATCCAACCGACTCCCATTGGTACCGAAACTACGCGGTTGCTCGGTCAAGTCACCGCCGCCAACAGTATTTATAATCGAGTCGATGCCAGTGCGATCGCTCGGTATGGCGATACTCAAGTACTGCTGACAGGAGATCCCGACAACCCCTACGATCCAGCCAATACTTACGAAAAATTTCCCCCTTATGATGCCACCCGGACTATCCCGCTGACACCTCCAGAGATCGCTAAATTCAATCGGAGAGTTTTAGATGGAGCCGCAGGTGCAACCGTACTCCAAGTTCCCCAGCCTGGTTTCTTGCGCAAGCGCGATGCGGACGGGAATATTGGTGAATATTACGGTAAAGCCGATTTGCGGCTAGAAATGGTGCCCAAACGCGCGGCGGGGAATGTGCCATTTAACTTTACGTCAATTAAAGATGGCGGTAGTGGCGGCAGTTGTACTGGATTTGAAATCTCTACTGGACGGCAAGGTGCCAGTCTTAAGTGCGTCAGAATGAGTGAGGGTCAGCTCCGCAGCCTGATGCAGCCAGTGATGAGTAAAGTGGTAAGCAATGAAGAACGCGCTCGCTTGTGTCCGACTGTAGCTGTCAATCACAATCCCAGTTTGTTAAGCGAACGAAGAGTTTTGCGTGCGCTCCAAGTTGCTATTGCGGCCCAAAATACGCCAGTACCGCTAGATCGACTGAATTTACCATTGAGCGATCCAGCTAATGCGAGTATTAGTAGTATCGCAACTAGTTTAGAATCGACTTTAAATACAGCCCAGTCACCCGCACAGTTAGCTGGTGCGGTAGGCGGTTGTTTCTTACCAGCACCCATTCAGGTACTAACGGGTAGTGGGGTGGCAAATAGCAATTATACTTGGCAATCGAGTTATTTCGATCGCCGCGAAGAGCGGTGGATTGGCATGTTACAGACCAATATTGACAGTCTGACGATGTGGAACCGCGATGGTTTGTATGTCGATCGCGATAATAACATCACCACGAATGACGCCACAACGACCACCCAGCACACAGCAGCATTTAACGGTGGGAATAATGGCTCGATTTACGATACAAATAATTTATTATTCATTCGCGCTGCTGCTAACCCGACCGCCGCAACTGGCAGTTTTCAAAAACTTGGATTGGCCGCATCCGATTTAACGGAGGGCGGATTGGTCTATCATGCTACTGTCAGCGACGATCTTGATGGTGATGGTACAGCCGATCTGACTGTCGATTCCGCAGATAACCTGCGTAACTATGCCGATGGCAAAAGGAGAAGCTCCTACGGCTTTGCCTTTAGCGGTGGGGTAAATCTGCCTGGGCCGATGACTGTGGTGACCGATCGCGGGCTATATGTCCAAGGCGACTACAATAGTTTTGCTGGCAATGTTGCCAAACAACCCGCAGCTACGATCGGCGATACGATTACCGTTTTATCCAATAATTGCGCCGATCCCAACACCAGAATGCTAAATTGTGGCGTAATTACCGCCACCCAGAACGCTGTAGAAACTACAGTCAATGCCGCTTTTCTCTCTTACACCGATCGCAGTAATGGTAACATCGGTTCTAGCGGATTTCCGACTATCAAAGAGTATAGTGGCGGATTGAATAACTACATGCGAATGGTCGAAAATTGGACTGGTCAAAGATTCAACTACACTGGCTCATTTGTCAGTTTAGGCGCACCGCAAGAATATAGCGGTGCCTATCGGTCTGGTAGTAGTGCTGGTAGTGCGTTTGCCCCTGGTGCGAGCTACTATGGCGTCCCGATTCGTAATTTTAGGTATGAAGTGAATTTTAATGCTTTCGACAGATTGCCGCCGCTAACTCCTCGGGTAATTTATTTGCAACAGGAGACATTTAAGCGGTCTTATAACTAGTACCGAGCGGCATAAGTAAGGCTAGTGCAGTGTCAAGATTAAAAATTAGGGTTACTTGGTTGCTTGCTAAAATGAGGAAAATTCCAAACAGAGGCAA
>NZ_PVWO01000253.1 GCF_003003845.1 Chamaesiphon polymorphus CCALA 037
GCTACTTACTTTCTATTCGTAGCTTATGCTCTTGTGAGCTTTTTTACCCACCTCCCCACTTTTCAAACATCCTCTAATCTTAAGATGATCCACTGAATTCTTACAGTGCAAGGATGTGTCGGTTGGGTTTCGCTTCGCTGCAACCAACAATCTTTACTATCGACATCGATGGATGTTGGATTTTGGGTCTCAACCCAACCTAAGAATCTATGGGAGCGCACGAATCTTCCTTTTTTAATTTTTCTAAAGCAGATTCAGCCGCCTGTTTCTGAGCCTCTTTTTTACTTCTACCATGACCTTCGCCATACAATATATCACTGACATAAACCTTCGAGCTAAATTCTGGACGATGATCCGCTCCACCTACTCGTTCTGTAACATATTTGGGTGGTGCTGTTATGCCACTTTTTTGGACAAATATCTGAAATTCACTCTTTGGATCTATAGTAAAATAACCTGTCTTGGCTTCTTGAGGTACAGTATCAAATAATTCATAGATCGAGTAACGAATTGCCTCAATATCACAACCTTTATCTAAGTAATAAGCTCCGACAATTGCCTCAAAAGTACTACTAAGCAAATTTGGACTGCGATCTCCACCTTCTAGCCTTGCACCATTTCCCAATCGCATTTTGGACTATAAGCCCACTTTACAGGCAAATTTGGCAAGTTGCTTTTCGTCCACCAGTACAGCACGTCGTCGAGTCATTTCACCCTCTCCCATTTCAGGATGATATTTATACAGGTACTCACCACTGATAAAGGAGAGAAGAGCATCTCCAAAAAATTCTAGTCGTTCGTTATCGCTTGCTGCTTCTGGGTGTTCATTACTGTAAGAACTGTGCGTTAATGCTTGATGAAGCAATGTTTCGTCGTTGAATATTAATAATTTGTGCATTCGTCTCAATAGCGACATTTGTCAGTACAACTTATTTTTAATGTAAAAAAATATACTTGTCAACGATCGTATGAGACGATCGAATGGTAGGATAATGGGCTTTGGCAAATTACTAGATCGTGTATGAATATAGTAGATAAGACGTACTTAGAAATCCTCGATCGAATCCTCACGGAGGGTACTAGGGAAACTAACCGCACGGGAACCGATACCGTCTCGTTATTTGGATTGAGCTATCGCCTACCTGTCACGGCTGAAGCCTTCCCAATTTTGACGCACAAAAAGATTCAATGGCGGAGTTTGGTAACGGAAATGATTTGGTATTTATCTGGCGAACCACATATTCGCAATCTCAAGCAACATACTAAAATCTGGGATGCTTGGAGCGATGCAGATGGTAATCTGGAAACTGCTTACGGTAGGTTTTGGCGATATTATCCAGTTCCCGATTATACAGCTCCAATTCGGCGCGAAGATAGCAACTATTTATGCGACGGGGAAGTGTTGGTTAATTTAGAGGAGAGTAAATATCGACACGATTTAATCGTAGATGAAAAAGAATCGATCGCGATTCCTTGTTTCGATCAATTACGATGGGCTATCGATGAATTAAAACGCAATCCTCGATCGCGTAGACTGCATATTACCGCTTGGTATCCACCGAATGCGACTATCAGCAAGTTACCACCTTGTCATCATAGTTTTACGTTAAATTATCAAGGTGGTAAATTAAATTTACATCTGCAACAACGATCGTCAGATCATTGCGTTGGCAATCCATTTAATTTAACTTGTTACTCACTTCTGTTATTATTAATCTGCCGAGAAGTCAAGCTCGAACCAGGCGATTTTTATCACTCGATTACCGACGCACACATATATATCGATCATATCGAACCTTATCGCAATGCTAGTCGAGAAGCTTATGACTTACCGCAATTAGAGTTGAGTCAATTGGGCGATCGATCGATGTTCGATTTGACCTATGATGATATCGATCGGATTCAATTAGTCAATTATCAACACGGCGCATTTATCAAGTTACCAGTAGCAGTCTAAACAACGAGAGGCATAGATACACAGTTTCACCGTGTGAGGAGAAAATTAGATCGGAATATTCATTATCTTATAGTTCTCAACTATTAACGATCGACTATTAACTATTAACTATCAACTATTAAAATGGTTCAAAAAATTCTCATTGCAGCGATCGACAAAGATGGTGGTATCGGTAAAGATGGCTATATGCCGTGGCATTATCCCGCCGATCTGAAACTATTTATGAATCTGACGATGGGACATACGATCGTGATGGGACGTAAGACTTTCGATGGAATGTTCGATCGAGAAAAGGCTCCATTAAAAGGTAGACAGAATATCGTCGTGACATCGCAAGCTGAAGAATATCGCTCTAAATTTGCACCCGAACACTCTCCATCTCACTTGAATTTTACTACCGATATCAATTGTGGAGATATTGAGTTAGAGGCAGATGCTAAAATATTTTATTGTGGTGGAGCTAATCTCTATCAACAAGTAATTCAAAGACTCGATCTCGATATCATCTATCTCTCTCGGCTCGATGAAAGTTATGATTGCGATACTTTTTTTCCTCAAAATCCTCAATCATCAGACGTAGAATTTGAACCCTATATTCCACCATATCTTACTCAGAGCTTCTCCGATAAAATGTCAGGAAGCAAACCTTTCACTTTCCAAATCTATACTCCAAAGCCACTGATAATTTACTAATTCATATATTGTTGCGATCGGCGAAACTTGATTGGTGGGCACTGCCCACCCTACGGATTTCTATCCACTGTTAATTATCAATTATCAATTATCAATTATCAATTATCAATTATCAATTATCAATTAACCGATGTACGATATTTCTTCGCGCCCAACTTGGGATGAATATTTCATGATGCTGGCGAAATTAACCGCCACCAGATCTACCTGTTTAGCCTTCCCCGTAGGTGCGGTAATTGTCAAAGATCGCCAAGTTTTATCGACGGGTTATAATGGCTCGCCGTCGGGTTCGGTGCATTGTACGACGCAGGGGTTTTGTTATCCAGATTTGAGTGCGTGTAATGCCAGTAAAATTTTACCTTCAAGGTCGGTACATGCCGAAGCAAACGCGATCGCACAAGCTGCAAAACATGGTATTTCCACGGGGGGAGCAAGTATCTACGTGACCTTAGAACCTTGTTTATCTTGCCTGAAAATTATCATTTCTGCCGGGATTCGCGAGGTATTTTATGAGACGACATTCAATACTGGTGATAATATCAAAGTTCGGGATTTTTTGCTCCAAGATAGCTCGATCGAACTCATTCCGATTTTAGTTTCGGAGGCAACAGCAAAACGTTCGGCGGCATTTTTACTCAACCCGACATCGGTAGAGACTTTTAGTTAATAAGAAATCGATCGATAATTACAAACGTACACTAAAAAGAGGCTTTCGATCGATCGCTCAACCAACAGGCAAAGCAATCGTTCGGAAACCCCCTTTGTCGTCTCATCTAATTCAGCGAATTAGCGACGGGGAACTAGA
This sequence comes from Chamaesiphon polymorphus CCALA 037, assembly GCF_003003845.1. Taxonomy (GTDB): domain Bacteria; phylum Cyanobacteriota; class Cyanobacteriia; order Cyanobacteriales; family Chamaesiphonaceae; genus Chamaesiphon; species Chamaesiphon polymorphus. Next base: position 3,456 of record NZ_PVWO01000253.1, read on the forward strand.
TTTTGATAATCGATGTTGTAAGGCGAGATGGACTGCGGCTGATTGCCGATGTTGCCCAAACTTTTCGCCATTGACAGATATAGCGAAGGATCGCCTGCTTTGGCTTGTTTTTCTTGAGGTTTGTAGCCACGAACTGCTGCTTGCCAAGAAGCTTTGGGGAAACCTAGCTTGCGGCGGTAGTAAGCATCATAACGAGGGTTTTTGATGTTAAACGGTAATTCGCTCGCGCCGGAGGGTAATACCCGACGACGTTGGAAGGGGACGATAGTATCGCCGAAGTTTTCTAGATACTCATCGCTATTAACGAGGTCGTTTACAAAGCCAGCACGACCTTTGGTAGCAATGACGATCGACCAAGCGATTTTTTCAGCTTCGTTATATACGTCGCGTCCGAGAATTTTTTGAACGCAATGTTCGGCAAATTTATAGTTGCTATTAAGGTTGTAGAAACTATTAGTGAAGGTATTAGACAGGCACAATCCCCGAATGAAGTCGCGAACGGTAATTTGCCCGTTACGGAGTTGCGATTCTAAGAATTTTTCGCGATCGGCAGCAAACGCATGGAAGAAGATCTGACGATAAGCCGATCCGATCAAATTGTCATAATCGCTAGACGACAATAAGTTGTCTGTGGAAAATACCCTGGGCTGTTCGTCGCTAGGTACTTCATAACCGCGAACGCGAGAGTTCTGGCTCGAAGGAGCGTATTCTAATAATGGAAGAGACATATACTTAAAGTTATCTTCTTACGAAACTTTACAATTCTCCTCATCATAATCCCGATTTGGTCTTCTTCGGCAACCCCGAGGCGAAAACATTACATTCCTTAACTATCTCTCAAACTGACAGATACCAACATTCTGGTTCTTTCTAGGTGTGTCACTTTGGCTCACTTTACCAGTCATCATCGACGATCGCATCGGGCAGTTTTAACCTAGGGAAACGGTAAAAGGTATCGCCATCGTCATCAACCTCTGGAATCCCGTCCAGCAGGCGCACCTGTTCGTCGAGAAAAATTTTGGCATCCTGAGAGCTGACCTGCGAAATCGCTACCAACTGAATTAAGGAGATATAACTATCCTGTTTCCTTAACAGCTCGTAGAAAGCAGATTCCAAACGTTTGCGCCGATTGGAATTAGAGACAAATTTTGACGTTCCTACTCCTAAGCCTAATAGGATTAGTAATTCAATCAAGCCCATAAGGTGAGTAAGTGGAAATTGACTACATAGTGCAAGTATAGCGACTTTGGGATGTTGCGCAGCAGCGTAATGACACATCTGCTACCGAGACTCGTGACAACTGCTATTCAATCGTCGATAATGACACTGGATAACATTAACAATCTCTCCTCACCACACATCCCCGTACTTTATTTTCTGTCCTCTATCTGTGGATGAACATCCTTCCCTCAATATTGCGGTCGCCCGCTTAGGCGCGACTACCCCAGACAATTATGCTGTGTGGGTGCTCAAAGCACCTTATCCTGGCGGCTATGTAATTGAAAATTGTACCTGGACGATCGAGCTATCCCAAATTTGGCTGGGATGGCAAGGGTTGTTTAATCCTGGCAGTAGACCATTTTGTCTGCCCTGCCATCAAGATCTGAGTATTCCGGAGTTAGATTTAGAGACGATCGCGCCTGCGGAGGCTCCGGGGCCGCAACTCTATAGTGCGAATCTGATGCAGCACTTGGGAATCAATTTGTGGCAGTGGCTGTTTTGCAAGCAGGTGGGAAATGCCTTTGCTCAAAGTCAGGGAATGGCGATCGGACAGGGCAAATCGCTGCGTCTACGCCTGGAAATCCGCGATCCCGACTCGATTTCCATTCCGTGGGAAATCATGCAGTCACAGCACGGTAAACCCGCAATCTCGATCGATCGACTGGTGTTATTCAGTCGGACGAATAGCGATGTCGATCCCTTGCCGCCGCAACGGCTCGATCGATCGATTAAAATTCTGTTAGTTTTGGGTCAAAATATTCCTGGCAGTCCCAATCTCGATCTGGAGCGAGAATCGACGACGATCTCGCAAGCTTTGCGGAGTACTATGCCGAGCGGCTTCAATCCTCCCAATCGACTCAATCCCGCCGGGTGTCATGTCGATACGCTCGTGCGCCCGACTCCTGCCGAATTGATTGCCAAACTTGAGACTCAGCAGTATAACGTATTTTTCTATGCCGGACACGGGATGCCCGCACCAGATGGGGGTTTATTACTGCTCAATGATGTGGGTGGTTTGAATGGTACCGAATTGGCACAATTACTCGTCCGGTGTGGCGTTAAGTTAGCCGTATTTAATTCTTGTTGGGGCGCGCAGCCTTACCAACATCAACAGCAAGCCGTCCCCCGCAGCAGTCTGGCCGAAGTCTTGCTGCATTATGGCGTCCCGGCGGTACTTGCCATGCGCGATACAATCGCCGATCGCGAGGCGTTGAGTTTTATTCAGACTTTTACTCAGGCTCTGGCACACCGCCTGAGTATCGATGAAGCTGCCGCGATCGCCAGACAGCAATTGTTGATTTCATTTAAGTTCAATCAACCTGCATGGACGTTGCCGATCCTGTACATGCATCCAGAATTTAATGGCGAATTGATTCGTCCATTAGCTGAAGCAATTACCGAAATGCCCTCCGTCCCGCAGGCGATTCCGGTTGCTTATATGCGATCTCTCAGTTTTCATACCCATCCCGATTTTCCGATCGATGGTGGTTTGATGCGCGTCGGTAGATCTAGCGATAACGATCTGGTAGTCGTCGAGCCGTGGGTATCCCAACGTCATGCCGAAATTATCTATCGATCGCCATCGATGACCGATTTTACTCAGGGGATTTATTATCTACGCGATACGTCTCGATTTGGTAGTTATGTGTTGACCCTCGAAAATAAATGGGTCAAAGTTCACGCTCGCGAATTTCCACTCGAATCGGGAATGCAGGTCAAATTTGGCAGTGAAGAAGGACAAGTTTTGGAGTTTAGAATCGATCGACAAGAGTGGCTTCGGTAATTAGTTGAAAGTTGAAAGTTGAAAGTCGATCGGGATAAAACTCCTGAAATATTGACACCCTATAGGTTGGCGCGACTCAGTATTCTTAAGTTGATACCAATGCCCTTGTGGATACCCTGGATCTAGACTAAGCAATAGTATATTTAAACTGTTACGAAATCTGAGACCAGCCACTATTCACCATCCACCAAACTGCATCCAATTGTAGACATAATTATGTAAAATCGCGATCGATGCGATCCCCAACTGCCATTTTCCCAATAACGTTACAAATATTTATCTAAAATGCCCCAAAAAATGGGGATCGAGCTAAGGTGAGGTGAAGAAAGATCGAACCCTACATCTCCAGTATTTCCAATAATTTATGTCTCTACAAAGCTTTGGTGTCATTGGTTTAGCTGTCATGGGTGAAAACCTAGCCCTGAATGTCGAGCGCAACGGCTTTCCGATCGCCGTGTTCAATCGAACTGGGGCAGTAACCGATAAGTTTATGGAAACCCGCGCCCAGGGCAAAAAAGTAATTGCTACGCATACATTAGAAGAATTTTGTGCCGCCCTCGAAACTCCGCGCAAAATCTTACTGATGGTCAAGGCTGGTAAACCAACTGACGATACGATCGACGCACTCAAACCTTTTCTCGAACCAGGAGATGTCGTCATCGATGGTGGCAACTCGCTATTTACAGACACAGAGCGTCGTACCAAAGATCTCGAAGGATTGGGATTCACCTTTATCGGGATGGGTGTCAGTGGTGGCGAAGAAGGTGCGCTCAATGGCCCTAGCATGATGCCAGGAGGCACGGAAGCGGCCTATCGCAATCTCGAACCCATTCTCACCAAAATTGCCGCTCAGGTAGACGATGGCCCCTGTGTGACGTTCATCGGCAAAGGTGGAGCTGGGCACTACGTCAAAATGGTGCATAACGGTATTGAGTATGGCGATATGCAATTAATCGCCGAAGCCTACGACCTACTCAAAAACGTTGCTGGTTTAGACCACAAACAGTTGCGTGAAGTCTTCACTGAGTGGAATACCACCGACGAACTCAATTCCTTTTTGATCGAAATCACTGCCGATATCTTCAAGTATATCGACCCGGAAACCAATAAACCATTGGTCGAACTCATTCTCGACGCTGCCGCCCAAAAAGGTACCGGACGCCGGACTGTCCAAAGCGCGCTGGAACTCGGCGTATCGATTCCGACGATTATCGCCGCTGTCAACGGGCGAATTATGTCATCGATTAAAACCGAACGCGTCGAAGCAGCCAAAGTCCTCACCGGGCCAGATGGCAAGTTTACAGGGGATACAAAAGTCTTTGTAGACCAAGTTCGCGACGCCCTCTATTGCTCGAAAATCTGTTCCTACGCTCAAGGGATGGCATTACTGAGCGCAGCTTCCAAAGCGGAAGGCTACAATCTCAATCTGAGCGAAATTTCCCGGATCTGGAAAGGTGGCTGTATCATTCGGGCTGGATTCCTCAACAAAATTAAGGATGCCTTCAAAGCCGAGCCAGATCTAGCCAATCTGTTACTAGCTCCAGAATTCAAACAAACCATTCTCGATCGTCAATCCGCTTGGCGCGAAGTCATCGCTCAAGCCGCAAAAATGGGTATCCCCGTCCCCGCGTTTAGCGCGTCGCTAGATTACTTCGACAGCTACCGCCGTGCCAATCTCCCCCAAAACCTGACCCAGGCGCAACGCGA
>NZ_PVWO01000016.1 GCF_003003845.1 Chamaesiphon polymorphus CCALA 037
CCCGACGGGTTAGCGACCCAAATCACGCGGAGGTTCCCTCCGCATGTGTTTGGGTCAAGACAGCAAATCAAGACAGCGGGGAGCGGGGAGTTGGGAGTGTGAAATAGTAACCTAACTTGCGCCGCCTAGTACTAGTCGATTGTCTTTGTCGTATAAAATTCGCGTTCGATTAATTTAATCGATAGGACTAGTTCTGCTAAGACTCGCTGAAATGCGTAGTAAATACCATGCCAGCCATCCAGAATTCCACCTTTATAAATTAGGCAATAGACTAAAACCAGCACGGGAGCTATAAATTTAGCGAGTCTAATTTTATCTACCAAACTTAGCTGTACTGGTGGTGTATCGATCAGCTTTTTCATTTCTAAGTCTGCATATTTAATTTGCGAATTAAACCATCTATTTACAGGCTTGCGATCGTCATGATAGATGTGTTCTTGTAGCGTACCTGTCGAGCCTTGATTTACTAATAATTGAGTATGACCATCATCGGCATAAGTACATGCTTCCTTTCGGAATAGTGCTTGACGTGGCGGTAGAATGGCTCTCTGCAAGGGCTTGCCAAAGACACAATACTTGAATGGGATAAAATAACCGTCGATCGAGTTATTATTTAAAGCTGAAATCTCATCAACTAGTCGATCGGGAATGCCATAGTCAGCATCGAGTGAAAGTACCCACTCCGAAGTAACTCGTTCTACTCCATAGTTCCATTGGATCGCATGAGTATCAAAAGCGCGTTGGAAAACCTTGACTCGTGGGTAAGATTTAAGAATATCTATGGTTTCATCATTACTATAGCTGTCGATAACTACGATCTCTTGTGCCCACGATAATTTCTCGAGAGTTCGAGCTATATTGGGTGCTTCATTATAAGTAAGGATTAATGGAGTAACTTTGTCTAACATTTATGGCTATAAATAATGATTTACGGTAAATCCGAGCGTCAAAGTGAGGGGAAGGGTAATTCATAAATTACCCTTCCCCTCGCTATTAGTGACAGCTTGTCACGCAAAATTGCAATGCCTAAGATCGAGCTTGACGGTATTCCCGATTGAGGTGGGCGATAGCTGCTAACGAAATTTCTTTGGGACATACCGCCGCACAGGAGCCAGTGTTGCTACAACTACCAAAACCTTCTTTGTCCATCTGCGCCACCATATTGAGAACGCGGCGTTGTCGTTCTGGTTGCCCTTGTGGCAAGAGTGATAAGTGGGAGACTTTTGCTGCGACAAATAGCATCGCCGAGCTATTTTTACAAGCTGCGACACAGGCTCCGCAACCGATGCACATCGCATCGGCAAAAGCAGCATCGGCGATATCTTTGGCAATCGGTGTCGCGTTGGCATCGACAGCATTACCAGTGTTGACGGAGATATAGCCACCAGATTGAATGATGCGATCGAATGCCGATCGATCGACCATTAAGTCTTTAATTACAGGAAAAGCATTCGCCCGCCAGGGTTCGACTGTAATAGTATCGCCATCCCGATAAGAGCGCATATAATGCTGGCAGGTGGTACTAGCTCGATCGCCACCATGGGGACGACCGTTGATATACATGGCACAGGAGCCGCAAATCCCTTCATGACAATCACGATCGAAGGCGATCGGGTCTTCCCCTGCGATAATTAGGTTTTGGTTGAGTAAATCGATCGTCTCTAAAAAAGACATGTCTGGCGAGACATCGGCGAGCTGGTAAGTGACAAATCGCCCGCCAGTCTGGGCTGAAGCTTGTCGCCAAATTTTGAGGGTAAGTTTCATTTGTAAGAACGTTGACTCAACTGTGCTAGCTCGAATTTTAACCGTTCTGGGTGAAACTGCCATCGAAGATCTGGCAAATATTCCCAGGCGGCAACGTGAGCGTATTCCTCATCGTTACGGAGGGCTTCACCCATCTCGGTTTGGAATTCTGCACGGAAATGACAGCCGCAGCTCTCCTGACGGTGGAGGGCATCGATACACATCAATTCGCCTAGCTCTAGAAAATCAGCGACGCGTTGTGCCAGATCTAATTCGGGATTGAGCGCATCGACAGTACCCGGAATTTTGACATCTTGCCAAAACTCCGCTCGTAAAGCCTGAATTTCGAGAATCGCTGATTCTAATCCCGCCGCCGTTCGGACGATGCCACAATCCGCCCACATAATTTGACCCAAACGGCGATGAAAGCTAGTGACTGTTTGTTTTCCCCGAATATCGACCAGCCGCTCCAGTCTGGCTCTGACTGCGGCTTGTGTTTGGATAAACTCCGGTCGGTCGATCGAGATCGGGGGCGTATTGAGATCGTCGGCTAAATAGTTGCTAATCGTCGCTGGAATCGTGAAATAACCATCCGCCAAACCCTGCATTAAGGCCGAAGCACCGAGCCGATTGGCACCATGTTCGCTAAAGTTGGCTTCTCCCAAACAATACAAACCAGGAATGGTGGTCATCAATTCATAGTCTACCCACAACCCGCCCATCGTATAATGCACCGCTGGATAAATCCGCATCGGCACCGTATAAGGATCTTCTCCCGTAATCTGGGCATACATCGCAAACAAATTGCCATACTTATTCTGGATCGTGGCGCGACCGAATCGATCGAGAGCATCAGCAAAATCGAGATATACCGCCCGTTGGGAATGACCGACCCCAAAACCAGCGTCGCACACTTCTTTGACCGCACGGGAGGCAATATCGCGGGGGACGAGGTTGCCATAGGCAGGATAGCGTCTTTCTAAAAAGTAGTCGCGTTCCGCTTCGGGAATTTCGGCAGCCGGACGGCGATCTCCTGCCGTTTTTGGCACCCAAATCCGACCGTCGTTGCGTAAGCTCTCGGACATCAGCGTCAGTTTCGACTGATATTCGCCAGCAACGGGAATGCAGGTAGGGTGAATCTGGGTAAAGCAAGGATTGGCAAATAATGCACCTTGCTTGTGGGCTTTCCAACTCGCACTGACGTTACTACCGATCGCATTGGTAGATAGATAAAATACATTACTATATCCGCCCGAACAGAGCAGCACCGCATGACCGAAATGTCGCTCTAGTTCGCCAGTGACTAAGTTGCGGGCGATAATCCCCCGCGCCTTGCCATCGATCTGGACGATATCGAGCATTTCGTGACGGGTATACATGACGATCTTACCCAGCGCGACTTGGCGTTCGAGAGCTTGATAGGCACCTAATAATAGTTGTTGTCCCGTCTGTCCCGCTGCGTAGAAGGTGCGCTGAACTTGGGTACCACCGAAGGATCGATTGCTGAGCATTCCGCCATATTCGCGGGCAAACGGCACGCCTTGAGCGACGCAATGATCGATAATTTGGCTGCTAATTGTCGCTAATCGATAAACATTAGCTTCTCGCGATCGATAGTCACCACCCTTGATCGTATCGATAAACAGCCGCCGGACGGAATCGCCATCGTTTTGATAATTCTTAGCTGCATTAATCCCCCCTTGAGCGGCAATACTATGGGCGCGGCGGGGGGAATCTTGGAAACAAAAAGCTTTGACTCGATAACCCTGTTCTGCCAGCGTAGCCGCTGCGGAAGCTCCAGCCAGTCCGGTACCGATAATAATAATTTCTAGTTTACTTTTATTAGCAGGGCTAATCAGACGGGTATTTTCTTGGTAAGTCTGCCACTGTTGGGCTACAGGCACCGCTGGAATTTTAGAATTAAGCATGGCTGCCGATAAACAGGGAAATTGGGATGCTAGCCAAACCTAATGGTACTGTAATGGCAAAACTAATGCCTAATGGCGACAAAATTTTGAGATATCGCTCTGTCAGACCCATCGTAATGCACAGACTGCGCCAGCCGTGGAGTAGATGAGCCGATAGTGCAACACAACCCAGTAGATAGATTCCGATGACCCAACCGTGGCTCATGGTGTCTCTTACCAGTCGGTAAAGGTCTGGATCGCCAGCACCGATCGCGTTAGGCAGCCAGAATTGGTATAGATGCAGGAGTAAGAAGACTAAAATTATCCCACCCAGTAGACCCATCGATCGAGCCGGATCGAACGACCAGCCAGGACTGACAGCATAAGGGGTGCTCCGTTTCGATCTATTGTCGATACTCACTGATATCCCTTGCCAGATATGGACGATCGAGCTACCAAATACTAATATTTCCAAGCCGTGCAACAGCCAATTATGACGAAGCAGCTCGGCGGTACGATCGAATAACCGACCGCCATCATTCACAAACAAGGTAGCGTTAAGAGCGAGATGGACGAGTAAAAAAGCCATTAAAAATAGCCCAGTACCAGCCATGATGACTTTGCGACCGATCGAAGATGAGAAAAAGTTACTTGACTGCATGTCGATCTTTAGCTCGTTGATAAACCAGACTCTAGCTTTTTGAGCATTCCTAAAGCTCGGTGTCCTACTATAAAATTATACTTTGAAAAAGTTTATCTTTCTACTCGTAAATATCCGCACGATCGCCCAACTAATTAAAAAACCAGATATTGAAAATACTAATTGACTGACGATCGTTATTTGAGCACCAAATTCAGGAAACTTCTTGAATGTTAATGTCTCGGAAAAATTAACAATTAAGTGATGCAGGAGATAGATCCCAAATGAAGCTTGACTGAGATCTAATAATAGCTTCTGCCAGAACTCACTGACCCAGGTAGAGGGGAAGTTAATTGCCAACACCAACAACAAACAGCCATAAATAGGTTCGTTAAGAACGAACGGAAATATACTCCGCCCTACCGTAATTACCATTACAAAAGCAAGTAGTAACAATACATAGTTACGATTCGATATCGGCGATCGCTGTGGATATCGAGCCATCCAGGCATGGATACTTCTGGCGAAGAAGATATACGGCAGACAAATGATTATAAACCAACCCTGCATTACTAAGAATTTTAGTAACGGCTGTAAATTAGATATTTGTAACGAGTAAAATACTACGTGCAACCTCACAAACGCCATGCTAAAATTAACGCTGTATTGTAAGGCAAGGTTGTAGATAGCCAAACTAGCTAAAAATAACAAGATCGATGTTTTTAAATTAGTTTTGAATCGATCGATGGCGATCGCAAATAAGTTACCTGTAAATAGTAGCGGCAGAAAATACAAGTGAACCGCAGCCGAACCATAAAATATGACTGCGACTGGATCTTGAAAGAGATTGCCGAATGCCAGCGACTTGCTAGCCATCGATTCTTTGATTATCCGTGCGGATAGGTAAACTAAAGTCCAAACTACATAAGGCAGTAACAACCGACTAAACCTAGTAGAGATCGCCTTGGATAAGGTAACTTTTTTTTCAGGATTGACAAGCAAGTAAAATGAAGCTGCTAAGAAAAAAGGTAACGAAAACCTGAAAAATTCTTGTGCTTTCTGTGCCAAGTCACTGTAGGGAGCATAATCACCTGAGTGGATCAGCACGATCCCATAAGTGGCAATGACTCGTGCTAAATCTAAACCCCATTGCCTCGATCTATTTTCCATTTTTCCACCTCAATTATTTAACCTAAGTTGCTGGTACTCTACGGCATAAATCTAGTTACTATTTTGGCGGGGAGCGGGGCAAGAAATAATAGCTTAATTTCTGCCGTCTAGTGCTAGTTAGTATCGCAGTGGCTAAAACTACTTCTTAAACTGAAAAATACAGCTAATTTATTACCGATCGACGATCTTTTTGACCGATCGCCAGATTTGTGTAGGAACTTAGCAAGTAACAACTGAGATTATTGATGCGCGCGAGCGGCGATCTCCGATCGCGAAACGGCATTATTAGTAACGAGATCTCGATAAACTTGAATTAACTCTCCAGCAATCCGATCCCAATTAAAGTGTTCGAGTGTAAACTGGCGCGCGTGAGTGCCGATCGATTTAGCGCGATCGAGATCGTCTAAGCAGCAATCGAGGACATTAGCAATCGATTCAATATCTAAATCGGCAACGAAACCGAGGCTATTATCGCTCACAATTGTTGCTAAACCAACCCCTGGGGTAACTAACACTGGCGTACCGACAGCTAATGCTTCTAGAACAGAAATGCCAAAGTTTTCCGAGTGTGAGGTTAACGCAAATAAATTAGCTCCTTGAATTAATACATCTTTGCGTTCTCCTTCCACAAACCCGACCATCCGCGTCCGCTGTTCGATTCCAGATGTAACTAGTAATGCCTGAATTTCTGCTTCATAAGCTGGGGTACCATTACCAGCAATGACAAAGGTAAACCGCCGATCTCTGAGCCGACCGAGGGCAGGAATCAGATATTCTAATCCTTTTTTGTAATGCAGTCGAGATAAAAATAGAATAATCGGTTCGTCTGGGGCACAATTCAAACTTTGACGCAGGCGCGTTGCCGCATCGGGGATCTGGACAGGGGTATCTGTCAAAGCTAGTGGCAGGACGAATGTGGGCGATTTAAAGCCTAGCGTTGCCACATCCTCGCGCTCTTGCTGACAAGTGACGTGGATCGATCGAGCACCATCGAGATTGGCGCGTTCGATTAACTTGAGATAAGTTTGCTTTTTCTGTACGCTTTGCTGGAGCGACCATTCACACAGCAATCCATGTGGCGTAGTGATATACGGAATCCCTCTGAATCGCGCGATCGCCATGGCGACTGTCGAAGTATAGGAAAATAGGGCATGAACGTGGATGGCCTCATACTCGCCTATATGTTGGAATAGCCAAGTAGTAAACGATCCCGAAAAGGCAAATTCTCTCAATGCGCTTATCTGCGGTGAGAACCGCGCAAAAAAGTAGGTCGGTATGCTGTCGTAGAGAGTAGATTTACCGCCTAACGGTACATCCAGAAGACCGTCACCATCATCGTTAGTCGTGGCAATTTCGGCATCGATCCCCCGATCGCGCAAAGCCCGCACCATATCGATAATGGCTCGGCTCGTTCCGCCTCGTGCGGGAGAAATCGAGGGGATGACATGTAAAATTTTCACTGATATACTCCAGACTGCTCCATCTGTTCCGCTTCCACCCTCGCGTAGTAAGTCCGCACTCGATCGACTTCTAGTAAATATCCACCCATTACTAAATAAGTCAAAAATGCCATTAGCGAAAATGTAATATTTCCCAGTAAGAAAGGCTCAAAAATACTCCCAATTAGCAACGATCCCAATCCAGCCATTACCGCACTACTCTGGAAAAAGTAATATCGATTGCGATTGCCTAGCTGGTTGAGCTGCCAGATCATTTTGAGAGATTCCCAGCCCATCAACGTCATCGGAATAAATCCAACTAAGCCCAGGTTACCACCAGCAGCCAGCCAAGAGTTTTCGCCATAACCCATCCGCTCTCCATATAAGGGTGCCCCAAACACGATATTGTTGCTAAAATCATTTAACATATAGCCCCAGACCTCAGCCCGCGTATTATTAGTCGATGTAAAGCGTTCGCTTACCGAAGAACTAATCCCGAGCGATGAAGTTACTGTTTCTCCCCCTAAAAATGGCATCAATACTGTCGCTGATATCGCGATAAACAGTATCACTTTCAGCCAAGCTCCACCATTATTTCGATAAAATAACAAAATTGAAATCGCGCCCATTAATAGCCCGGTACGGGAGCCAGTCAACAACAAGAAATACATGGCAATAGCTAAAACTCCAATCCACAAGAATTTTAAATAATTCAATCTGGCAAAGCTTTGCACCATAAACATAAAACACGGAATTGTGGCTGCTAAAAACACGGCAGCATGTTGAGAGTTTCCCGTCGTACCCTGGAAGCGACCGTGGTGGAAAGTCACTGGAAAGGGGTTAATTATATATTGATAGGTATTGGCGAAGATAAAAATTAACCCTGCTATTGCCAGCGATCTAATTGCCAGTCTAAAATTATCATCATTTTCGAGCCATCGTCCTGGCCCTCTCAATAACATATAAATAATGCCACCAAATGTTAAGGCTGATATTACGGAAAATTCCAGACTACCGTATATTAATGTCTTGGCAAAAATTACAAATTGAACGTACATCAAATATTTCATCGCTGGCGGGCGGATCTCTCTGCGCCATGTCCCTTGGGCTTGTAGCGATAGCAAGACGAGGAGAACTAAAAAGACGATTGCTAACGGTCTACCATATTCACGAATTTGTTGGAGCGGAGGTAGTAGTGCTGGTGGTTCTGGAATCCATTGATCCCTAAATTTATTGAGCGATGCCGCAAAGCAACAAATACTAAACACCAGCCAGCTAGCAGGCCGAGAATTACTAGCTCTGAAAACCAACAACATCCCCAGGGCAACCCCAATGATACCAAAGGGAGTCGTGAGGAACCCAATGAGTTGACTGATAAAACCTTGATTCATACTTTATTTAGTTGTTTAGGAAAATTGAATTATTCTTAACATTATCCGAGGTCAAATATATGGCCAAACACTATATCCATTGCGATGGTTATTTTGAATGCGGATATCTTAGTTAAGATTCGATCGAGAAATCGATTTTAAAATCAAGATACTTACCGATTTTCTATCTTTGCTAAAATCGCTGTAGCAATTAGCTTTTGTCCCACCCGATTGGGGTGAATAAAATCTCGATAGGGATTGGCCCCCGCTTGCATCGATTTCCGAAAATAAGGCTCTAGAGATACGACATCGATTCCCAATTTCTCGCAGGTCTCTTTGATTTTTTGATTTCCTCCGTTGGCACGACCGCTAACAATTTCCGGTTGTTCGTAATGCTGAAATACTAAAACATCAGTCGAATTACTTTTTGCCAATTCGAGAAAACTGCTCAAATCGCCAAGACCTTTCTCTTCTGCTTCTTTTTCTTTGTCTTTTTTAGGTGCGGGCAATTGAAAAGCTTCAATGACAGTAGTACCGCCAGCCATTTTAGACATATAGTTATCAAAATATTTTTCAATCCCTTCAGTTAGAGCTGAAGCTGGATTATCTGTTGGGTGAGTGTCCTTATTTAAAGATGCGAATGTGGGATTGTCAACATAATCGTGACTTGAGAGCACCAGCACGACCAGATCGGGATCGAAAAACCCATATTCCTGAGCGTAAGCCAGCCAATTTCCCGGCCCCCAGCTACCTGCGGAAATATTGCCGACAATGACCTTTTTGCCTAGTTTTTTAGCAAGTTGCTCCTGTACTATGCTAGTAGCCAATTCTGCTTGGTCGGTAAGACTGCCGCCATTAATCACCGAATCGCCAAACACCATAATTCTAAATTCATTACTACCTTTCTTTTTGTCAAAAGGTACAGATCGCATTCCATACTGATTGGTGACAAAGTGATGGCCGTATCGATACACATCTCGATCGGGCTTGTACATGTATTCGATCGTCGGATGTGCGACTGACAGCGGGGGCGTGCCCAGCCCGAGATAATAGCGTGCAAAGATTTCTCCGCTGGCGATCGCCAAAACAGCCGCGATCGTCGCTCGCACGAGCAACTTATTTTTTAAAATGCTTCGGAGTGGATGCTGTTTTTTGATGCGCATGATTTAGTTAGTACCATCGAGAGTGGATGGACTGATTTAGGACTCGACGGCTGTTTGGAGTAAAGCGTGCCATCGATCGACCCAAATATTGGTAGCATAGGGTGCCGCTAGCTCCTGAGCGCGTTTCCCCCATACAGGCAAATCGTCATAACGCTGATGGAGCGAGATGAGAGCCTTGGTGAGGCTGACGGTATTTTCTTCCGCAATTACCAGACCGTTGTACCATGGCCGAACGACTTCCACACCAGAGCCGCACGCGTCGGTGCAAATAATTGGCAACCCAGCAGCAGCGGCTTCTACAATTGCTAATGGCCACGGATCGAAGCGGCTGGGCAGGATGAATGCGCCTGCCGATTGCCATACGGGTTGCATCTCGTCGGGCTGTAAAAAGCCGCGATCGATAATTCCTGGCTCTCCAGTGAGTTGGGATTTAAGTTCGCCTTGGCCGCAACAGACTAGTTCCCACGGCTGCTCTACTTGCTGGCGATACTCCCGATAAGCCTGAATCAGGATATCGATGGCTTTGATGGGAATATAACGACCGATAAACAGAAACGATCGCGGCCAGTCTGTTTGCGATCTTTGTGCCCACAATGGTACCCAACTATGATAGTCGATGCCATACAGCCCACGATCGATCCGATCGGCGGCAATTCCCAATCGTTTGGCATATTGCCAACTGCGCTCGCCAGTAACTACGACTCGATTCATCCGCTGGAGGTAAGATTTCAGTACTAGTGGTGCCAGTCGTTGTCGCCAACTATCCTTCCACGGTGTATCCATCCCCATTACGAAGGCCGTATCTTGTAATTTACTGACAGATACCAACTTGCAGTAGGGTTGATGCAGCCAACCACAAGTCACAATTACATCTGGATGTTGCGATAACACGAGTTGCTCGATCGCCTTTGAATCTTGTCGCTCCTGAAGATCGAGCAATCGACAGGGAATATCTGCCATCAATCGATCTCCAAAAGCAGTTTCTGTCAATGCTTGAAAGGCAATTACAAAAACATCTACCTCTGCGGATGCTTTGAGCGCGCGCCAGCAGGCCGCCATGTAACCAGAAATATCCGACCAGCAAAAGACAACCTTGAGTTTCATATCGATCGGCAATAGAGAGTGAAATTAGCTGTCATAGATCGGCCCAACCGGAGTGACAAGCTTATTTGTGGCATTGGATTCCTAATTCATTTTGCCATCGTTGGGGATCTTCTAGCTCCGAAAATTCGGCAATGCCAGAGTCGCCCAATTCGGCACGACGGATATCTTGAAAGCCAGCAGCACTAAGTTCGCGAGCTAGTGATTTGTAGTCCCACATCCACAGATGTTGACTGCCACCGAGCCATTCTTTTAAAAAGCCCCGCAGATCTCGTTGTCGATGTTCAATGCCCATCCAAGTCACACGCATAAATTCTAGCGCGGCATCTGGATCGGTGGAACTCAGGTATTGTCGCGACATAAATTCCAGATCCGGCAAGACAAATCGGAAGATCCCCCCAGGTTGGAGATGTCTATAACAATTGCGCAGTGCTTGCCGCAATTCATCTAGAGTTAGATGCTCCAATACGTGAGAACAATACAGCAATTGCACGCTCTCATCGGGAATGGGTAGTCCTTTGACAATATTTCCATACTTGACATTGGCGGGAAAGCGGCCGAATTCTCCTGCCGGGACGAGCGGGCCGACTACGGGGAGTTTTTGCAGGCGCAGTGTCGGACTGGCATCAAAGTTCTGCCATTGGGTGGGAGCGCATAATCCGCAGCCAAATTGAACCATTTGACCGGGGAGCAGCGACTGGGGGGGATTTTGTTCGGTAATTAGCATTAGGCAAAGGTATTAAATGCAGTAACTAAACGATCGACACAACTAGACCAAGTGTATATTGCTGCGTGTTGGTGACCTCTGTGAATATATTCTGCCCTGAACTGGGAATTTCGATCTAGCTCCACGAGCAACTCGACAACCGCAGCGGTTGCCGTCGGCTCGACAATCAGCCCTGCATCGCCAACAATTTCTGGCAACGAGGCTCGATTGGATACTACAGACGGAATTCCGGCTGCCATGGCTTCTAGAGCCGGAATGCCAAACCCTTCATAGGGTGACAGAAACAGCAATGATGAAGCACAGCGTAATAAGCGCGGCAAGTCTCGATCGGAGACCATGCCTAACAAGGTAATATTGTCATAATCCCGAGCGGCTGCAATATAAAGATCTTCAGACGCACCAGCAACCACAATCTGTAAGTCGCTGTTCTGGTTCTGGAGTAATTTCGCCACGGCTAAGACATCATCGGCACCCTTTTTCTGACGCAATCCACCCACAATGATGATATATGGTGACTCATGGGGTCGATCGAGACTAGCCGGATCGATCGTGGCGATCTCAAAGAAGGAGGGATCGACACCATTACCAATCACCTCGATCTTGCGAGGATCTGCGCCTAAGAGATCGACCATGCGCTGTTTAGAAAACTCCGAAACCGTAAACACGACGCGACAATCGGTCAGAGCTTTGCGCACCCACTGTCCCCATTTATACGCAAACCAACGATGTTGCCAGGTTTTCGACCATGGCAAGTTAGGCTCGAAGGCTTGAATATCGTGTAGCGTCACCGCCACTGGGCACTTCGTAACCGGGATATAAGTTTGCATGGGTGCGTACAGCCAATCTGTATCATCGGCAATGTAGCGATCCATCCGGGGAAATCCCCATAATTTCCAATTGCGCTCGGTAGCATTCTCCGCAGCCGGAAATGTGATAAATGGCAACGGCGACAATGGGGAAAGTGGATTTAATTGTTTTTGCTGCAACCACTGTTGCGAAAATAGTAATTTGAGGGAGATTTCATCGCGATGATTCAGTCCCAACAAGATCTGATTGATGTGTTTACCGATTCCCGTACATGGAACGTAAGTACTGACCGGATGAATATAAGAAATAATATTCACACTCGGTTCCTAGAAATTGTATTCATGTTCGTAAAATTTCAGTAGGCGATTGAGTAAAAAGTATCTTGGGCCTTGTTCGATCCGCACTAATAAGGATTGAAATAAACTTAGGGGTGGCTTTTTGGCATGAGGCTTCTGCTTCCAAGCTTCTAGTTCTCGGCCATGAGAAATATACTCTTTTTCGCCTTCGCCGATATTTGTATTGTAATTATAATTCCACTTGGGATCGATAATCTGCACGATCGGTGAGTTTTTTGCTAGGTTAATGACATGACCATTTTCATATAGACATCGATCGGATTTTGGCAGCAATGAATTGGGGACATCCGCTCTGAGCAAGAGATTTTTGAAGAACTTAATCGCTTGCGGGCTATTGACAACTATAATTACACCTGAATTAAAGTTACCGGAAGATTCTACACTCATGTAGACAAATTTATCTTGACAAAAAACAGAGTCAATAGGTGGAGTGTACTCACGAATTAACGCATCTGCATCCACAAAGAAAACATTTTGATATCCTTTTTCTAAGGCTCTAAGAATAATTGCCACTTTGAGCCAAGCGGAATTAGTACCAGATATACCACTAGGTGGAGATTTGGTAAATGCGCGATAATCATAGTTTTGCAGATCGGCATACTTTTGATGGCTGTCGAGACAAGCTTGAAATATCTTATCGTAGCCATTGGTGGCGATCGAAAACATAAAAACTGATGATTTTGCTGGAGACATATCGTTTGGATAATATTTATTTGCAATTAATTAATCTTTACTGGGATCGCTATCTAGCTAACTCTACTCGATCGACAGTTGTCTAAAAGCTCGATCGCGATCGAGTCGATCGATTATATTTTGCCAAGTGCGCCTCTAATCGACTCTTTGTAAAATGGGATAAAGTGATGTTTGTTCAAGGCTTCTAAGTAGACTTTTCTAGATAATACTCGCTCGCAGTCATGACGAGATTTTTGAATTTTCAAGCATGAATTGACTAACCAGTTAAAGCCATGACTTATCGAAAAATTGTTTTCCCAGACCGATCGCGCTTTTTGCCCCATTATCAGAGCTTTTGGCTCCAATGCTTCCAAAATTTCTGGGATTAATTTAATATCTCGTTCGGGAATTCTAACCGAAAACTCTGGCCAATCAACATCTTCTGCTAGCTCATTCTCTTGCCACTCGTCTGAAATAATCACGGGCACTCTACTAGCTCTCATCGTTTCAAAGACTCTAATTGTTGAGGCTGCTACACCTCTAGGACAAAGCACGAACTTACTACAGATCGAGACTTCAGTAAAAAGATCGGGTGAAAAATCTTGATAAGTATTTTTCAAATATGCTCTTGGATGAATTAAACTTAGCACTTCACCACGCACGCTCGGATAGGTGTTTACATCCCCCATAAAACTAAATAGATATTTGTAATCTGAGAACAGAGCGTTAGCTTTTTCTAAATCGAAACAACCATGGTTGTAAGGATAAAATAAGTATTTGTAAATTGGATATTGTTGTAAATAGAAGGGAATAGTTGCATATAATCCAGGGATGCGTGGAATGGTGCGATCGTTAAAATCGACAACCACAGATTTTTCTGGATACTTTTTAAAAATTTCAGAACTGTAAATTCCTGAATGATAGATTCGGCGATCGCAAATAAAGATAATTAGATCTGCTGTTTCCGGACAATCTACAACCTGATGTTGTTTGACAAGATCTCGCTCTGCCAAATGTACGATGCGATCGAAGTTATCTAAAGCCCTGGGATTGTAATTTGTTACCTTACAGGTCGTTGTTAAAAAAATAGCAGCCATAATTCAGAAATTATCCTCTTACTAAAAAAGTTTTTAAATTTTCTGAAAAAATCATGATATTATCTAGCTTGTGGCTTTTGCAAATGGTAAAAACTATTTATTTTCCGTTGAGATATTAAGATTGTAATCAATAATTTAGGGAGACTAACAACTATTAACTTCACATAAATTGAGATCGACGCTAAATAGTTTCGATCCTTGGTAAAAAATGAAAGCAATAAAAACTTTTGCGGGAAGAAATTTTCCCACTTATAACCTGCCCAATGGATTAAAATTACCTGCTTTTTATGGTCGATACCACCATAATCCCAAAGATAATATTTACCATCTTGATGATAAACATGTCCCGGTTGTCTTGCCCAACCATTTTGACAAGTGTTACCCATAACTTCAGCAAAATGTCCGCAAACTATCGGTTTGAGATCGCAACAATAATTGATAAATGCCTGATCGGTATTGCGCGGATTGAGTTGTTCGCGAATTTTCAAAGCATCTGCGGCCAGTTTTTCAAATTCCTCGATCGAGAATAGCTCTTTGCGAGCCGCCCATCGACCGGAATTGAAGCCGCGTCCTTTGCCCTGTCTCAATAACTGCTGCCGAAATTCGCCTGGTTCGTAGACTTGATCGAGCGCGCAGTCGTAATGCAAAAAATCAAAATTAAATCGATCGAGTGCCATAATTAAGGGCGTCAGATCGCTCAAAATCACTTGCCGCACGTCTAAATACATGAATCGATCGCACGGCCCCCAAAAAGCCGCATAGCGTCTAAACCAGTATGGCCCCGTGGGTGTATGACCGAGTTCAAAAGCTTGTCCGATAGCTTCCAATCGATCGAATGATGGATCTATATAAACTTCAAAATTATATTCTTCTTTAAGCTGCAATAGCCGCTCGCATCGATCGTTAAAGGGAATGAGAATGAGCCGTAAGTCTGGATTGAATTGTCGGAAGCTATTTAAAAACGCGATCGCCCAGTCATAGACAACATCATTAGCTGAGAAATAAACACCAATTTTTAAATCTGAAGACACGATATTTCTATGTTAAATAGTAAGCTTACAATTAATTATTTTCGATCGGCAGATCTAGCGAATTACTCAGTCGTGCTAACAACCGCTGGGTAAAAGTAGCTTTATCGTGCAGATCGAGATGAGAGGTGTCGGGTAATTTAAAAGTCGATAACTCGGGATAGTCAGCAAAATGTATGGATTTGACATTAAGCTGCTTCATCCCCGGCTGCCAATATCGCTCTTGTGGGTAAATTTTACGCTCGAACTGCCACAGCTCTTCAGATACTGGTAACCTCACAAAAATAACTTTACCACCGCGACGTTGAAATTTGGCGATCGGTTGTTGCCAATGCTGCGTTGTCGCAAACCAGGTGTCAAATGTTGGTAATCGATTCGACTCTGTCAGATTTTTGGGAATGCGACTTTCGGCTAGTGCTTTGAGTGCTTGAGGCTGCGCGCGAGCATAATCTGTTAGTTGTTGTCGATCGTTTAAAGTTTTAGTATAAAAAGGTACTGGAAGTTTGCGCTCGGCGATTAAATTACCCCACAACCGGAACGAGCTACTTTGAGGGTTTAAAAACACGAAAGTACTCTGAAGCCAGCTCGACATGCTACGATTTAGCTGCCGATTCATCGAAAAATTATGGTGGCAATGTTTGACAGAAGTTGCTTGACCTTTATCTTGAAAAGCTAAAGTTGCTTCGGTTTCATCGATAACTACAGTTCCTTTGTAGTTGGTGTTCTCAACAATGTCTTTGAATACCGGGTAAGAAGTACCTAAGCCAGATTGAGCTAAAATTAGAGCTTGACGATCGGGGTATTGTTGGGTAAAAGTGGTTAGATCTATTCCAGTTTGCATTCGCGACGCACCCAAGAAAATCACATCTTTACTGCCTAAATTAGGCACTCGTCCATATACGCTACAAAACAAATCGGCATCATCAACAATCGACGGCTGATGTTTGGCAGCATACAGTAGTGTTTCATTAAGAACTAGAGCCACAATTAGCAGAATGGGGGTTAAGATACTAACTTTCGACCATGGAATAGTATTAATGAGTTTATCTCCTAAATCGTTGGTTTAGCCGCTGCGCTGGAGCCGCGACAGTTAGAACTGAAAGTAAATAAAAGAGCGATCCTCTCCAGGGAGAGTTGCAATCGCGTAGAGCATTCCCGCTAGGCTCACAGATATTACCCACCACGGCAATTTAGCCACAAACTCTTCGAGAGTGCGATCTTTTAATTGCCAATGGACGAATAGAATCGCGATCGTCATCCCGACCGCAGTCATAATTGCTTTACTATCTAGTAATAAAGTTGCCGATCGATTAGATACATTTAGCATTGCTGCGAGGATATTTATCGCTTGCTCGAAAGAACTAGCCCGAAAAAAGACCCATGTAAAGCAAACCAGAATAAAAGTGCCAAGTGCTAATAGCAGTCGCACCAATGGTTGTTGCCAAATTGAATAATGCCCGAGCGATTTACTCAACCAGCGTTCGCCAATCAGATACGAGCCATGCAATCCTCCCCACACGACGAATGTCCAAGAGGCTCCATGCCACAAACCGCCCAATAGCATTGTCAACATCAGATTGATTTGCGTGCGCGTTTGTCCTTTGCGATTCCCGCCTAATGGAATATAGAGATAATCTCGCAACCAAGTTGACAGCGAAATATGCCATCTTCGCCAAAAATCGGAAAATCCGATCGCGGCATAAGGAAACTGGAAATTTTTAGGCAACACAAAGCCCAAACAGAGCGCGATCCCGATCGAACAAGTCGAATATCCGGCAAAATCGCAAAAAACTTGCCCTGTAAATGCCAGCGTTCCACCCCAAGCCGAGCCAAAGTTAGGAATACCTTGAGCTGAAAATAAACTTTCGACAATTGGTGCTAGCACACCATCTGCCACCACAACTTTCTCAAATAAGCCCAGCACTGCGAGGATGAGTCCCCAAATAAAATTGCTAAATACAAATGGCTGTTTGCGATCGCATTGCTGGATAAAATCATCTGCCCTCAGAATTGGCCCAGCGACTAGATGTGGGAAAAAGGCTAGATAAAGAGCGTAGTCGAGAAGCGAGCAGGATGCCTTACTTTTGCCAAAATAGACATCGAGAATGTAAGATACGGTTTCAAACGTGTAGAAAGAGATCCTGATCGGTAAAATGATATCGAAGCGATCTGGATTATAATTAACGCCGATGGTATTTGCTAAGGCTGTGATATTCTCGACTAGGAAATTACCATACTTAAAAAAGCCTAGTAATCCAAAATTAATGGTCAAACTAACAATTAATAAGAATCGCTTGCTTACAGGTTGTATGGCTCGATCGATTAATCTAGCAGACCACCATCCTAGAACTGTCGAAAATAAAATGAGAATAATAAATGGTGGATTCCATGCTGCGTAGAAGAGATAGCTGGCTACGAGCAGAAATATTTTGCGAATATTCCAATGCGGTAATGTGTAGTAGATGACGGTAACAATGCAGAAGAATACCGCAAAGGTATAAGAGTTAAATAACATTAGGCAACATAACTAGCTTTAACTTACAATTCAATACTGTTACAGAAATCTTCTAAATTTTTGTAACTATTCTATTTGGGCGATTGTAAGCACTTAACTTATAACCCTTGACTAATATATAATCTAAAATCTTTTACAAATCTTCTGCTGCCCAAGTTTCAATGAAGCCAAACAAGACAACAACAGCACGACAACTTTTTTATCATAATTATGGATTTAATTATTTGACATTTCAGGTTCTTTTAAAGCTTGACAAGATCTTCATTACTGATTCTGCCCAGTAGGGCTTGAGTGTATTCACGAGTAGTGGGTAAGGAAAATTACCAACAATACAGTCATTCGGTGATAATTGACGAGCTTTAGAAAAGTAGTTTTGAGCCTCATCAATGAAGCCTTCTCTCAACACGACTCGCCCATAAGTCCAATAATTCTTAGCTAAAATTTTCTGAACTTCTGGCAGTAATGACCGACCTGTCTTTTGCTCGATTAATTTTTGTTCTCGCTCTAAAACTTCATAGTAATACATAGCACCCATTTCTGTATAGGCCGCTCGGGATAATCGCCGCTGGTCGTTATACTGTCGATATTTGTATACTAAGCAGGGATCGTAAACAAACTGTACGCCTGCAAGTACCAGTCGCAGATGCAGATCGTTTTCATGGCGATTGACTAAAAACGGATCGAAGCCACCAACCTCTAATAAATACTTGCGGTTGTGGAGCGGACAAGATGTCAGCGGACTATAAGACATGATTGCCGCAACTGGATCTAAATCTGAGGGTTGAGCCTGAGAAGGATATCCAGGAATAGTTTGGAGCTGAGAATCCGTCCAATCGACATCGCCATAAACAATGCTTTTACTGTCTAATGGCAATTGAACCGATCGAGCGACTTGTTTTTCGATACAATCGGGCAATAAGACGTCATCACTGTCTAAAAATTTAATATAATCACCAGTGGCTAATTCAAGTCCTTTATTCCTGGTTAACTGTACGCCTTGATTGATGGTCGATTCGATCTGGATTTTGCCACCAAAAGATTCAATAATTTCTAAGCTACGATCGGTTGAGCCATCATTGATGACAATTACTTCTAGATTGGAATATGTTTGCCCGAGCGCACTATCAATTGCCTCTTTAACAAACGTTTCTCCGTTATAGCAAGGAATAACGATCGATACTAATGGCATCATAAGAATATATCTTTACTAAGTTTTTAGTTTCCGTAACGCCATTTGCTATATAAATTCCAAGCCCAAGGATAACTATTGGCAAATCTATAGGCAACGCCCTGTCTATTCTTTTCAAAACCGATCGCTTTATCGATCGTTTCTTGTTTTCGCGTAGTATCTATGCTGGCTTTCTCGAAAATAGAATTGATGGCATCTGCTCGATCGAGCCAATTAAATTTCTGTTCTGCACAGGAGCGAGTAGTAGCTTTTAAATTGCGAATATTAGCAATCTGTCCGGCATAATCATCTAAAATTTCCGTGAAATTTTGAATGTTCGGCGAACATTGAGGCCAATAATAACCATCATTTCTACTCCACAGTCGATCGATCTCGATCCCTTTCCCAGTTTCGGGAATGATAAATTCATTCATCGGTGGATGATTGCAAGTGATCAGTGGTAGCCCGCAAGCTTGAGATTCAATTAATGGTAAACCAATACCCTCTAGTAAAGATGCATTTACAAATATATCGCCAAGATGGTATAGGCCAGGAGCTGGTACTGTCTTGCGAACATACTCAAGCAAGCCTTTTGATTCTAAGTCCTCGATAATCTGCTGGTGCTCTGGAAATGCCTTAATTAGATCTACTTGACTATGAACGATCAATTTTGCAGATCGTGACATATCTTTAAAAGCTTGGATGATAAAGTTTGTTCCTTTCCGCTTAGGATCGTAGCCACAAGAGTGAAAGAAGGTAACTTTATCTGAATTAACAGGCTCAAAGCTTTGAGGCTTAAATAGATTTATATCTGTTCCCCATGGCACGTAAAAAGCTTGAGGATGCCAGTCAAATGCTGCGTAATGTCTTTGCGTATTGCAGATCAAGAAATCGTAGACACTAAAGAAGGGGATAGTTTCTTCGGTATAATAATCGATGTAAGCACCAGTTTTGACTCCTAGTTCGAGACACCAACTGAGCGGTTCCCACCATTGTTGCTCGTTAAAGAAGACAATATCAATTTTTTTTTGTTTAATCCAGCTTTCAAAATCTTGACGATCGATCGCTGTTGGCACTGGTAAGTAACTTGGCTTTCCCCAAGTTACTTTCTCATCATCCCAGATCGGATCTCCTTGTCGATATTCGCCGACCCTAGCATAAATAAATACATCATGATTTTGGGCGAGGACTTGGCGATACTGACGAGAAACATATGCCGCTCCTCGCTCGAACCACATCGTAACGATTCCAATATTCACTTAATTAATGTCCCTATTTTTTATAAAGTAAATGGCTGGTTTTAACGATCCTTTGTTTTACTACACTTAAATATCGTCGAGTCAGCATTGTCATTTTATCTCTGACTTTATAAAAACTTTCCAGCCGAACGCAACGCGCTAATGCTTGTCGATCGAGAGGATCTTTACTGGGCTTCCTTGTGGTTATCGCTATATCCATAACCTGCTCGATCTGTTTGACTCTTACCTGAAAAGTATGATTGGCGATCGCTTCGCGATATCCACTTTCAGCAATAGTTTCTCGACCGATCTCATCTTTTAAATAATAGGCTATTTTTGCTTTTAAGTCTTGAGTATCTGTTGATTCTACCAGATGCACACCATCTTTAAATGGACTTTCGGCGGATAATTTTTCTGTCAACAGAAAGCCCTTACAAGCAAGTGTTTCATACACTCTAGTCTCTGTATCTAGAAACTCCTCACCATGAATATTTAAAATAATTTTAGCACGATTGACTAGATCGACCATATCTCGACCGAATGCCGAATGTGTAGTCACCACAAACTCATTTTCTATCTCGGCAATTATTTTTTGTCTTCTCGGCAATAAAGTACCGATAAAGAGAATATCAATATCTTTATCTACAGGTGTAATGCCATCATAAAATCCTGGATCGATAGCACTCAAGAACAAACTTACACGTTCTCTGTCGATCCAATTTTGACTAACGATCCAATCGATACAAGGTAAAGATCTAAAAAATATATGCTCGAACATGCCAGAGTTTAATAAATAAAACTCGTTAGGATTGCGAGCGATCAATTCAGTAAATAAAAATACTTTTGGCCGATCGATGGCTTTCAGGATTTCGAGCGGGATTCGATAACCACAACCTCGCTCTAACAGTACAGCATCAAAATCTTCATCGATTTTCAATAATTCAGTTGCTAAGGAGTAAGCATTTTTTTGATAATCAACACAAATAGTAGTAACTTCATTTTCTAGCAAAGCTCGATTCAAGAACGTCTCAAATCCCCACCCCGCACAAGTTTCAATTTGATTGATAAATAGCAGTTTCATCTTAACAATTTGACATTAATAGCTTGACAGTTCGATCGATCGTCAGATTAAATTTCTCGCTAGAAAAGTCTTCTAAAAATTCCTGGTATTTTGTCTCATTAATCTGAAATTCAGTAGCGACTTTCATCATCGCGCTAGCAATTTGCTCAGGTTCTTCCGGTGCTATTGCTGCCCAATCATATTTATTGATGACTTTTTTCATGATATAGTTATCGCCGATAATAACTGGCTTTCTCAAAAATATTGCTTTTGTTAAAATATTACTACTAAAAGAATGATTGTGATATTGAAGGTAAATAAGATCGGATATAGTTAATAACTGATTAAATTCTCCTTCTGCTGCGATATAATAGCCAAGCTTGAGGCAAGAGTTATTTGCTAAAGTTAGAGATAATGCCTTAATTGACTCTATCTGTGTTGGAGTGTAATATTCTTGAGGCCAATGTCCGATCGCTAAAATAAAGTATCGCTCTGGATCTAAATTTTGAGCAGCTTTTAGAAATAATTCTAAGTTTCTTTTTGGCAGTAACCCACCAGTAATAGAAATAATTTTTCTACCTGCAGCTAAATGATAAATCTTTTCAGGCACCTCGTAGTGCTTATCGATCGTTACATCAATTATTTCTGGCAAAGCTAAGAACTTATCTTCATGAAAGCGATTTCTAAAAAACTTGAGGTAGGCTGGGTGTAATGTCAATACAGCTTTACAAGAAGCTAACGCAAACAATTTTTCGGCAACAAAACGCTGACGACTTTTTTGTTTCCCCCAAGAACTGGCAGAACGATAAGATGGCTGTACTGCTAAGGTAACCCATTGCGATGGTAAGAGCATTTTGGCCACCCAAGCTGGAATTATCGGCACAGAAGTATCGGCATCACCAAAAAATACCGGAATGTCTTTGCCAATTCTCATCAAGATATTTCTAGTAAATAAGAGCGAGCTGACAGAGGAGAATCTATAAATATATCCTTTGAATAAAGTTTGGACGATCCGATCGAAACTTGATAAGCCTTTGAAAAAAAATTTTTCGATAAATGATAATCTAAAGTCTAGGACAGAGCAGTTTTGAATATTGGAATGCTCTAACCATTGACGTAAATCTGCGTTGTCTGAGCACGAGGCATAGACAAAATACTGACGTTCTAGTAACGACAGTAATATTTTCTTAAAATATATTTCATGATGACCTTTCCATGTAGATATATCAATTAAAAGTATTTCTTGCTTGCTATCTACAATTCTCATATATTTGTTAAATATTTTCTGTCGATCGATCTATTCTCGATCGAGAACAGATCGATTCAATACCTTAGATTCGATCGATCGCTTAGTGAAGTACGCAACTAACTTTGTTGGAGAATTGTTTGATATAGCTCTGCGTAGCGTTGTGCCTGGAGATGAAGAGCATACTCAGCCAGTGCAATCTCTCGGCAATTTACACTCATTACTTGTCTGAGTCGATCGTCTTTGAGTAATTCAACGATACCATTGCATAGATCGATCGGATCTTCTGGTTCTGCTAAATAGCCAGTTACTCCCGGACGCACTAAATCGGGGACACCCCCAATTTTAAAAGATACCATTGGTGTCCCACAGGCAATACTTTCTTGTAAGACTAAAGGTAAATTATCCGCACGGGTAGGAAAGATAAATAAGTCAGCAGCCGAATAAGCGATCGATTTTTCACGATCGTTATTAAGGTAACCAAGGTTGACAACTTTCATTCCTACTTGCTGGGCAATTTCTTCACCACCGCTACCAAAAGTTAATAAAATAGTTTCGGATTTAATTGATTCTGGTAAATTTTGGAGACTTTTCAAAAGGAGATCGCCTCCTTTGCGAGCATCATTTAGATCTGTCGCCCCAAACATGATAATTTTTTTATCTAGTGGCAATCCTAATGCTTGTCTGCATTCCGGAGTCTCGATCGGTTTGTAATCTTCGGTATCGATTCCATTTGGAATACAATAAACGTCATAGCGACCTAGCATACTAGCCCTTGCCTCGGCTGCCAACCATTGACTCGGAGCGACAATAGTTAAATTAGCATGGTTATAGACCCAATCTTTCAATTTCCATTCTAGTTTAGTATTGTCAGCATAAATGTGAGGATAGCGATCGGGATAGGGGCACTTCCCACAACCTATCTTCCATCGATCGCAATCATAACTGTAAGCACAATGTCCGGTAAAACTCCACATATCATGAAGAGTTAAAATCGCAGGCTTACTTTTAGTAAGCTGGCCGAGTGCTAGATAATTAAACCAGCCATTACTACCATGAAGATTATGTAAATTTAAAATATCTGCTTCCTGATAAAACGGATGCTTAGGGATATCAAAAGTACTTAGTATATTAATATAAAGTAATCCAAAACGACCATTTAAGCGAAACAATTGTTTGTTAAGATTAATATTTTGATCGATGACTTCTACGTTCGGATCTGAAGTTAACGCTTCACCTACCAATAACTTAGAACTCTTCCCTCGCGCCAGTAGACCTTGATGGAGACGAGATGCTGCAATGGCTGCACCACCACCAATATCTGATTGATTGATATGTAAAATTTTCATGTAACTGGTTTTCTAGCTTCCATATAAATAGAATCTGGCTTGTAGATAGAACCATCAACCTCAGTATCTAAATTAAAGCTTGCCCAGTTAGAAATGGAGCTTTCACTTGCAGATTTTTTCGCAATCTCCTCTAATCCGCAACTTTTTAAGAGCAAAGATAGCGAGTAACGATCGTACATCCACTGGTGAATTTCTCCAGATTGCCGAAATTGACCTAATTGTAAGGCATTTAACTCTTGCGGCCTGAGCGCAAATTTAATAATTGATTGATAGCGATATTCAGCATATCTAAAGAATCGATAAATATGCTTGAGTATTTTTTTGAAGCTAGGTTCGACTACTGATATTTGTGAAGTATTATCTTGTCGAGCTGCCAGAATGATATTTTTTATCTCAACACCACAACGTTCGATCGCAAAATCTGGATTCGCAATGTCTTTGTTAGAGAGAAATTCTTGCATCTTACCACCCGGCCGATCTCTTACTGTTTGATCGTACATCTCTAGTAGTATCCATTGATAGTTTTGTTCCCATTCTTTACTACCATTCACAGCTTGCTCTAAAGCATATAAATACGTTCTAGCTATCTGTTCGAGATCGGGAATAACTACTCTCAAAATTCCTTGTGGGCGTAGAACTCGGCAGCACTCCTTTAGGAAAGATGCTGCTACCGACTGCGGGAAATGTTCTAAGACATGAGAATGATAAACAACATCAAATGATTCATCTGAAAAAGGGATTCCCTGCGATAGATCGTGCGCTATGACACTCTCACTCGTAGACACAAAATTAATATTTGTCCAATCGGTATGAAACCGAGAACCGCAACCCAGATTGAGGTACTTCATATTGAAAACTGTGAAAATAATTTTTCATACTCTAGAACACAATGTTCTATTCTGAATTTTTCAAAAGCAAGATGCGCCTGTTGTGAATGATTGACTAGCAAATTACGATCTTCAATATAAGCTAACATGGCATTACTCAAACTCTTGATGCTGGGGCGACCATCTCGATCTAAGTCGATAAGTATTCCGGCTAACTGTTCTCGATCCGTCAACATTTCAGGGATACCACCTACAGTAGTAGCGATAACTGGCTTTCCAAGTGATAAATATTCTGCTATCGAGTTAGGCAAACTTTCCCCTGCAAAGTAAGTGGGTAATAAGCAGACATCACAAGCTTGAATCCAAGCTTCCGGACGTTCTGTATAACCAGCAAAATGAATGCGATCGATCAGATCTGCCGTTAATTCTGCTTTTAGCTCTTGAAGATGCTGACTATCGCCTACTAAGATCAGATGTAATTCGCGATCGACAGTAGCTGGTAAAAGTTTAAATGCTTCGATCGCCTCTTTCCAGCCTTTCTCTGGAATTCCCCGTGCAACCATCCCAAAAATGATTGAGTCGCTATTAATTTTTAGTTGCCTTCGGATCTCATCTGTCGAAAGTTGTAATTCTTGACTGGGAAAACCATTGTAGATTTTTCTCAGAATAGTACTAGATTCGATCTGAAATGTTTTCAAAACTTGCAGATTAGATTCGGAGATATAAACAATAGCATTTACTCGATCGAATATCTGCGAAATCATCGACTGACTTGCAACATTTTCTTCTAAAACAAAACGATAGTCTCCATGATCGACCATGACGATCGGTATTGGTATTGAAGACAAACTCTTAGTAACAAAATAATCCGAATGAAATAAATGTGTATTAACTACATCGATTTGATAATCGATGGTAGCTTTATTGAACAAATAACATCTTCGTCTGTCAGCTAAATAAAATTGCCATTTAAATAACTTATGTAAATAATAATCTAATAACTCCAGCTTTTTTAATAGCCAATCATGCCGATCCGTAATTAATGTTACCGAGCTGTCAAAGCGTTGTTTTGTTGATATATTTTCCTTTGAAGTAAATAAATTAAAATCATATACATATACATCATGTTTTTGAATCAATCCTTCAACTAATCTAATAATTAGAGTCTGTGCACCTCCTATTGATAAATTAGTAATTGCAATCAAAATCTTCATAATCCTAAACTCAATACACGTTTGAGTCTTAAAAAATTGATACTGACAAAGTATTTACAAACTATTTTTTGCATTCTCTATAAAAGTAAAGTATTGATTTTAATCGATCTCATTTATATTCAATAACTTCTGGCTCGGCTTATATTCTTCAGGCAGATCTACTTGCCCATCGTTTAATTTGTCCGATAGATCGACGTTTAAGATGTGCGGCAAATTCTCTTAAAACTATCCCGTTGACATTATCAAAAGTCTTTGCAGCTAACATATAAAACTTAATTTGATCTTTGAGAGAAACTTTACTGTCAGGATTGAATGTTAAATCTATCCAGTTACAAAGCATTCTTTTTTTGAAGTCTGATAAGGTTTCAAGTGATATTTCGAGAGGAACCTTTAGATTGTAAATAACTAACAAGTGTTCGTAAATTCCAACTTTACTTTTAAAAGAGCGCGAACTTACTGATGATTCATGACTACGAAAAGAGTTAAGAATCTGAGCACTAAATGCCAGATCTGACTTCAAGAGTATTTTCAGCCAAGTCATCCAGTCCCCAGCAAAAAACATACTTTCTTCAGCACCACCAATCGCTTCATAAACCGATCGTCGAATTAGTACCGCACTAGCATTGGGGATATTATTATTGAATAATAGATATTGTTGGCATTCAGTGAAGCCATTTGCAATAAAATCGTTGCTCCACCGACTTTGGCTGAGATCTTCAGCCCATTGGCGCAGAGTTGACAAAACGACTACATTATTACTATCTATTTGTCTCGATTGGCAATAAGCCAGACCAACTTGCGGATTTTGGTCTAGCAGCGGGACGAGAGTATCTAGAAAAGTTGGATCTGCCACATCATCGGATTCAGCAATCCAAATATACTCACCTGTCGTAGCTCGAACGCCTTTGTTCCATTGCTTAAAAGGTGAACCGCTATTTTGTTGATTGTAAATTGCTTTAATTCTGGGTTGACAATCGAATTTGGCAAAGACATCGTTGCTGTCATCACTAGATGCGTCGTCGAGGTACGTCAGATCGAAATCCTGGAAAGTTTGATCGAGAATACTCTGGATCCGCTGTTCTAGAAATCTGGCATGATTGTAATTGGGAATAATGACAGAAACTTTTGGCATATTAATATTTTTGCATAACACTTTTAACTCGAGCCGGAGCTGAAGTGAGAACTCTTTGAGTAGCTTCAAGGTACGCATGTCCCCACTTTTGGCAGGGTTCTAAATGATTTCCTTCTGCCCATTCATTCCAAGCATTGACAAATATCACTCGATCGCTGTTAGGATTCGTTAACTCGCGTTGTACGACTGTTTCCAGCCATTTTTCGTATAATTCAGGTGTAGAATGATGCAAAATCGTTGCATTGCCATCTTTGCGTCGTGCGGAATTATCCCAAGCAGGCGTAACGCAGGGAAACCGCTTGTAATCAGAAAGTGGTTTTGCTAACATTTGTTCGACGATTGTTGCATAATCATAAATTGTATTCTCAGCGTATGCTGATTCTGCTAGTTTTAATGTTCTGGCTAGCGACCATTTTCGGCCTCTTTGAAGCGGCCATCCCAGTCTGCTCCAATCTGGTTGAAACTCTACAGCAGCATCAAAACCGATTGATTTAGGGTCATTTTGTTCGTCATAGAAACTTTCGACTCTAGCCAGAAAAATTTCTCCGATTCCCAACTGTCGAGCTTCTTCACGCCATGTTTTCGCTGTTTCTAAAGGATTTGGAATTCTATTTGCTCGATAGACCAAAAACAGCGGTTTGTCATCGATACGAATGTACCGGGGGTCTTGAAATGCTTGGGCTAGGTATCTGATATGCTGGCGATCGTCGGCATCACCATACACCTGTTCGGCGAGCACATCTTCGTCTTGTCCGTCCCAGCGACGAGTCCAGTTTTCGTTTGCCCAACACAGACAAAAAGGAAAATCTGGCTCGGTAGTTGCCAAAACATCATTAAACGGTCTTTCGAGGAGTCGTTTGCCAGTAAACCAGTAGTGATAATAGCAAAAACCATGAATCCCATAAGCTGTTGCTAAATCTGCTTGAGCTTGCCTGACTTCTGGTAGCCGCAAATCGTAAAACCCCAAATCGGCGGGTTGATGAGGTTGATAATGACCCTCAAAGAGCGGCCTTGCTTTAGTAACATTAGTCCATTCAGTAAAACCTTTTCCCCACCATCGATCGTTTTCGGGAATCGGGTGATACTGAGGAAGGTAAAAGGCAATTGCCTTAATATCGATCGGTTTATTCATCGGATATTTGGGTTCTTTTGATTGACTTTACAAAATTCAGCAATTTTTGCTTTGATTTGAGTAACTGGTAGGATTTTTCTCAGACTATGTTTAATTGATAAGATCGAGAGATCCCATTGGATTTGTAGTTTCGCCTTGAGATGGGCTAAAGCACCTAGCTCGACAATCTTGAGAATTAAAGGATAAAACTGGGAAACTTTTTCTAGCTCGGTATGCGGCGAAAAGTCCGAGAATTCTGTTAGATGCCGTTCGCGTTGAGCGATTTCCCACGCAGCAAAAGCGCGTTCTTGAAAAAGTTGCGCCAGATCGATTTGAGGCTGTAATTGTCGAGCCACAGTTCGGATAGGCACATAAGCAGTGTTAAAAGCAAAATCGTGGCTTAGAATCACGCCATCTAAAACCCATCCCCGATAATGGCGATTAGCTCTACTCACAGCACTAGAGGCACTCCCATGCACCCGAAAATTGGCTAGTACTTCTGGAATTTGAACGATTCCCGTGTGAATGGCAACTCGAGTATAAAACTCAAAATCGCAGATCATGATTAGATGAGGATTGAAGGAGCCAAACTGAATGAAAACACTGCGGTGTAGTATCACGGAAGTGGGTTCGCCGACAAAGTTTACCCCTATATGCTGTAGAGCAAGCTCGGCATACTGTCGAGCAGAGATTTCGACAGTATCAGACAACGGATTTTGCACCGAAAGATGAGTACGGTAAAAATCTTGGCTTGTTTCATCGGTGCCAGCTTCAAAGATAAAGTTGCGACGACAGTAGATAATTGGTTTACCCAATTTTGTTGCCACCATCATTTTTTCTAGACATGTTGGCGCAAGTGTATCATCTTGAAAAACGAATTTAATCCATTCTCCTGCTGAAATCTCGATACAACGATTCCAATTGCCAACTAGTCCCAAATTCTCTGGGTTTCTTACTACTCTAATTCGCTCGTCCTTCGCTGCATATTCCTCGGCGATCTCGACAGTTCGATCCGTGGATCGATCGTCAACAATCAAT
>NZ_PVWO01000254.1 GCF_003003845.1 Chamaesiphon polymorphus CCALA 037
GGTACACTCGGCGTATTTGGCTTGACGGCGGCAATGTCCATCGCCCGTGAGATCGAAGTTTTACTCAATCGCCCTACTTTACTCGCTCCGACGGAGGCGAAGCAACTGCCAATTTTGCTAGCCGAACTGAGCCAGGATATCGAATCCACAGTACCCACTCAGCCACCGCCAGCAGCAACCGATCTGGATGCAGCCTCCGATCGATCGCCATTGCCCTTACTATTACTCGTCGATCTCCCGTCAAACCTAACTCAGTCCCTGACGGCAATCTCCAAACAGCGTGGCTGTCGCACCGTTACTGTGGCGACGATCGCCGATGCCAAAAATTATCTGGCTACCGCCATTGATGACCATTTACCGACAGCAATTTTAATCGGTATGGGCATCGATCGCCAAGAGTCGATTGGCGAGCGTCCGCTGTTCGATTTTATCCATCACGTCGCGCGGCAGTTTCCGGAGCGATCCGTACTGGTACTAAGCGATCGCGACGACATCCAACAACGGTTAGAGATCGTCAGACATGGTGGCAAATTTTTGGGCACCAGCGGATTGACAACGGAGCAAATCTTTCTGGCAGCTACTTCCCTACTCCAACCTGCTAACGCGATGGTAAAGGTGATGGTCGTCGATGACGATCTCGATTGGTTGCACGCACTCCCCCAATTATTAGCACCTTGGGGGCTGAAATTAACTACTCTTGCCGATCCGCTCCAATTTTGGACGATCTTGCAATCGGTGCAACCTGACGCGCTTGTCTTGGATGTTAAGATGCCAGACATCAACGGTTTTGAATTATGTCAAGTCTTGCGCAGCGACCCGCACTGGCGACACTTACCGATTTTATTTTTGACGGCAGCAAA
This sequence comes from Chamaesiphon polymorphus CCALA 037, assembly GCF_003003845.1. Taxonomy (GTDB): domain Bacteria; phylum Cyanobacteriota; class Cyanobacteriia; order Cyanobacteriales; family Chamaesiphonaceae; genus Chamaesiphon; species Chamaesiphon polymorphus. The sequence goes on from NZ_PVWO01000254.1 coordinate 861, forward strand.
TGACCCGATCGCCCAGCAGGAAGCTTTTAACGTTGGTGCCGACGATTATCTGTGCAAGCCGATCGGCGGTGGCGAACTAGCTCAACGCATCCGCCACCGTCTGGCACGACTGCACGCCGCCCAGCTCCCCTGAGCCGGATATTTTCATTTCCGATCGCTATTGAATTTTGTCGTCATCTCCAGCCGCGATAAAGCACTCGTCGCCGCTTCTTTGACATATGAATCTACCGCTTCATCTGCTAATAAAGTATTAATAGCCGTCAAACAGCGCGGATCGTCGATCGCGCTGAGGGCATTGACGATCGACATTGCTAAGGCTGGATTGTCGGTAGTTTGCAATGCTTCGATCAAAATATCCACGATCGGCGCACCAATGACACCCATCGCCATCACTGCGGCAATATTTACCACCGGATTCGGATCTTGAAGCGCAGTCTTTAAACCCGCAATTCCTTGGGCGGGGAATGGCTCGTCGGGATAATTAATCGCTACTTGTGCGAGTGCTTTGGCAGCACTCCCTCGCACGGTGACATTTTCACTATTCAGTAGAGCTTCAACTAATGGCGGAACCGTATCGTGCCCGATCGCGCCCAAGGTTTTTACCGCCGCCCGCCGAAAGGTAGTATCCTCATCATCGAGCACGCTCATCAATCGCGGAATGGTAGTCTCGTCAGGATTCTCGACTAGTTCCCACATCGCTCGATCGCGCATATGAGGATTGGGGTGTTTGAGTTGTTGTAAGCTTTCTTCAGTTGACATAATTAATTTAATTGACAATAGACAGTTTTTACGTGCTTTAATTCCGACTTACTCAACCCAATCTACAATTTTATCTTCAATCATCTAATTGGTGCCAACAACTCAATCCTGTCAATCCTAAAATCCTGTAAATCATGGTCGCTGTTTTGATTGAGCTTTTGCTCTCACTAACCAATCGGCATCATCGGCTAAAATTTCATAACCACTATTATCGCCCAATTTTTCTAATGCCATTATTGCGGCATATTTAAGATCCCAAATTTTCGTCTCCAGACTCTTGTGCAATTCGGGAATCGCACGGACATCGCCAATTTCTGCTAGTGCGATCGCGGCAGCAGCGCGAGATTTTTGGAATTGTGGTTGGGTATTGTGGAGAGCTTCAACTAACAGATTGTAAGCTGGTGCATGTTTTAACCAGCCCATGATTTTCATGACGTGGAAGTGGGCACCATAATCATTATTTGCTTCTTCCTCATAGGCGGCAAATAATGCCGCAGGAGCCGTCTCTGGATAGCTTTCGACGATCGTTTGGGTGGCTAAATAAGCTTTACCAAAGTCGGTTTCGTATAAGTTGCGAATCAGCGCGGGGAGTTCGGGTACTCGATCGTAGCTATGTACCAGCTTTAAATCCTGCGGTCGATCGCGTAATGACTGTTCTAGATATGGTTGGATCTGGGCAAATGTCAGCGAACCGTCGCCAATTCCGGCTTCGGCGAGTGTCCGAATCCCACGTAGCCGAAATACCAAGGATACCGGACAACTCGCAATATCGGGTATCGCCGCATAATACCGCGCGTCCATCAAATCTTGAATCGATAATCGTCGTCCCAACACATTAGGATTTTGCAGCATGGCGACTACCTGCGGCATCTGAGTATAGTCCCCAGTCAAACGGCAAACTCCGGCAATAGCGGCACTCGCGATCGGTGGATCTGCGTCTTTAACAAATTTACTTATAGATGGCACCGCAGGCTGATAATTTAACTTAGTCAGCGTGTGAATCATCACCCGATAACTTTGTCCTGGCTTTTCTAGCAACTTGGTTAAGTCTGCCAAAATTTCGGGATCTTGGGTACCAATTTCGCCAATCGCCCACGCCGCATTTTCGACAGTATAACAGTCATCATCTTGGAGACAACCGTGAATGGCTGGGAGAGCATCGGCTGCTTGCAATCTTCCCAAGATTTCGATCGATTTGCGGCGCACGATCTTATTATCCAGACTCGGATCGGTTTGTTGCAATGCGCGCATCAGTGCGGCGATCGATCGATCCGTCCGAAAGTTAATTAAATGAGACGCCGCAATATACCGAGAATCATTCTCGGAGACGAGATCCTGTGGCGTATCTAAAATCTCGATCGCTCGATCTTCTGTCAGATTAAATAAGCTAAAAAAGCGGTTATCCATTGTTTACTTATATCTACGGCTACATCCCCGACTTCTTCAAGAAGTCGGGGATGTGTCTGTTATCTGTGCCTTAAATCCATCGATTTACCCAGATCGAAACAAACCCAGAGATTCTGGACAATTACTCTACCTTAACAGGCAAAGCAAAGAATCAAGAATCTCCAGGCTTGAGAGAGAGACATCTCACCTAATATTTATGATGAGATTGGCAATCTTCTTTCCAGACTAGGAAAGAGAGTTGATTGCGTAGTCGAGAAGAGCATTGTACTCAACCAATGCTTGAGCAGACATGTCGCGAGGAGCACAACCGCGATTGCGAGCGAAGCTCAAAGCTTCAACGTAAGGAGCAGTAGGTAGGCTCAAAGCACGGTAAACTTCACGTTGACCAGCAATACCCCACTCGTCGAGAGGGCCAGTACCACCAACAACTAGGCAGTATTGAACTAGACGGAGGTAGTGTTTGATGTCGCGGTGGCACTTAGCTTTGAAAGTGTCGTTGGAGTTAGCTTGACCAGCTTCGTTGAGGTAAGGATACTTTTTGATGCAAGCATCGTAAGCTTCTTTAGCAACGTTGTCGAGGTTAGCAGCTAATTTCTCAGCAGCTTCTAAACGTGCGGTCGCACGTTGGATCGAACCTTGTACTGATTCTAGATCCGAGGTGCTAGGAAAACGACCTGCTGCATCAGCAGAGGCAATTGCGGTGGTAACGACTGATTTCATTTCTAAAAATCTCCCAATGTTATAGATAGAGTACTAATTGTCGATCGATCTGCTGACGGATGGCTATTAATTAGCTCAAAGCAGAGATAACGCGATCGAAGTAGCTAGAAGCTTCAGCAACTAAAGTAGCGCAACGATCTTCTACTACAATCGCACCCATTTTGCGGAGTTTAGCACCAGCAAAAGCTTCGCTAGGATTGTCTTGAATGTGAGCAGCAGCTTGTGCTTTCATGATTTGAACGGCACGAACTGTGGAAGTAGTAGGTACGCCTAAAGCTGCATAGGTTTCTTTCAAACCGTTCAAGCAACGATCGTCGAGAACGGAAGCGTCGCCAGCTAAGAGAGCGTAAGTAACATAACGAAGAATGATTTCAGCATCGCGGAGGCAAGCAGCCATGCGACGGTTAGGATAGCAGTTACCACCAGCTTGGATCAAACCTTGGTTTTCGCAAATCATCCCAGCAACTGCGTCGGAAACCATGCAGCTAGCGTTAGAAGCGATCGCGTTTACTGCATCTAAGCGACGGTTACCACTAGCAACGAATGCTTTGAGGGCACTGAGGTCGGAAACGGTAGAAGTGCTGGCATCTGCTGAAACTACAGCTTTAGAAAAAGCGTCAAGCATGTTGCTCTCCTTAATATATTGACTATTTGTAAAAGGCGGTTGTCTATGTCGAAGCAAGACAAGATACAACATAAAAGATCGAAGGCGATCGAGTCTCATTTATGAAAAACAAAGCAATGTTTCTTTACAATCGATCGACAGGTTTTACACACCTCTTGCACGAATGCACCTGTACAATTAACTCCCTAATCCTTAGGCATCCTGAGATCTGCGCTTTAATCAATGCTTTTGTACTATTTGAATGCGTGAATTTTGCGCGGAATCTGCGAGAATTGGAAAATACGATAAAATTTTAGGAAATTCTTATATGTCGGAAGTGCCAGAAAACTACGCCCAAGAACTCGCTGAGACCATCGCTGAATTTGAGAAATATCGCGAACGGTTCCTCTCGGAAACCTTAGAAGCTGGTCAAAAAGCTAAATTGATGAAATCGCAAGTGATGGCTAGCTTGGCACCAGAATTAGCAGCGATCGACGAAAAGATTGCCGAACTGCGCCAGCAGCAAGCAAATCTGACCGCAGGTAACTAATCCTCGCCAATCATTACCATCTGTAAAATTAACCATGAGTAACCAACTCAACACCCCAGAGACATCTGGGAATGATGCGAGTCTCCAGTTTCAAGCAGAGACAGACGCACTACTTGAAAAAGTCAGCGAGCAAGTAGACTTAGAAATTTTCGATCCTCACGATGAAGAATTGCTCAAAGATCTCGTCGAACGACTCGGCGATCCGCGAGGCATTACCCGATTGCGCGTGGCAACAACTTTGGGCGAAATTGGCGAATCGGCAACGCCATTTTTGATCGATGCCCTCGCCAATCACCAGAATGTGGTAGTACGGCGTGCTGCGGGCAAAACCCTAACCATTATTGCCGATCCGCGTGCCGTCCCTGCACTAGTACACGCGCTACTCAACGACGAAGATACCGTCGTCAAAGGTTCGGCAGTGGGCGCATTAGCGCGGATGGGTGAGGCTTCGGTACCACTGTTACTAGAAATTTTGGGTTCCCCAGAGCATCCAGAGAGTACCAAAGGACACGTTGCTTGGGCATTATCCTTTATCGGCTCGGAGGCGAAAACATACCTCTATCGCGAAATTGACTCTGATTCGCCCGCAATTCGGGCGGCGGTAGTAGGCGCAATTACCAAAATTGCTCAGGAAAATCCGGAAGAACAGATCGCCTTTGACTTGCTGATTAAAGCTACCCAAGATGCCGAAGGCATGGTACGCTGCGAAGCTGCCGCCGCGTTGGGAAATCTCGCCTATCGTCCGGCACGAGTTCCGCTCTTAGAGCTACTGCACCATCCCGACTGGGAAAGTCGGAAATCGGCAGTACTAGCCTTAATGAAGCTCGGCGACAAACAAGCGATCGCGGACTTAGAAGCCGCCGCCGGGAAGGAATCTGAAGCTTCAGTTCAAGCAGTCATCAAGCTGGCAATCTCGCAACTTGCCAAAAAAATGGATGTAGATGAGTGGTAAAAACTATGAAATCTCAATGGGAATGCGTGCTGCAAAACCTCGGCGAGTGGCAGGGTTCGTTTACCCGACTCTCGCCTACAGGTGAGGAGATCGAGGATATCCCCAGTTTAATTTCCTTAACTGGGGTAGATGAAAATCGAGCGATTCATTTATCTCTGACGCGTCATTATCCCGATGCTGAGGGCATTCTCCAGCCTCAAGAGATGGCTTTCGATTTTAGCGAACCGAGTCCTGGGGCAATTTTCTTTGAGACAGGCGCGTTTTCTGAAGGTTCGATCTCTTGGCGGATGGGTGCGCTGGGGGGAGCGGAGTTTGCCTTCAAACATGAAGATCGACGGTTGCGATTGATTCCGCAATACGATGGCGATGGCAAATTTTTTCGGCTGACGCAAATTCGGGAAGGACGAGTTGGCACAAATGCCCCCGAACGTCCGCCGCTGGAGCTGGCTGACTGGTTGGGGGTTTGGCAGGGCGAAGCTGTAACACGTTATCCTGGTAGTACGCAAGTATCTGAGTCGCCAACGGTTCAAACTGCTGCGCTGACTGACGATCGAACAGTCGCAAGCTCCAGATCGATCGGATCACAAGTTACAGAATCCATCTTGACAATTGATGCATCTACTCCAACCCGCTTAACCAACCAATCCACCCAAGCGATCCTCTTACCCGATGCTGCCTACGTACTGTGCCCGACTCAATTCGTGCCTGGAGTAGCCATCGAGCTAGAAGTAGGTTGGTCGATCGAGCCAAATCTCCGCCAGCGGCTGATTCGGACATATACCGATCGAGGTGAATGGTTCAGTTTAACCTTTATTACCGAGTCGAGAAGTGGATAGTACGTAGGTTGGGTAGAGCAAAGCGAAACCCAACAGCACCAACATTGATATACAGTTAGCGATCGATATTTAATTCAGTCCAGCAACAGCGTGTTATTTTTTATGCCTAATTTATGGAACTTACTAGTACTGTTAGAGAATTAATTGTTAAAGCAAGAATTGTTAGTTTTGAGGATTGGAAATCGACTCATTCGCCAGCAATTATCGCTCTATTTCAAAGTGCTGACGATCGCCGAGTATACCTCACCGATGACGAACTCGGTAAAATTGAAGCTAACTCATCTAGTAATTTAAATCTAATTCCAATCGCTAGATTATTGCGAGATGCCGCGACAGAAATAGTTGATGATGCTCGCGCCCGAGTTTTGGCTAGCTTTCCCACCATTACGCAACCTGGGGGCGGTTTATATCCAGCAGCACGAGCCGAAGCTTGTTGGCGAGACTTCTGGCACTTTTTGCGGTGCGTTACTTATGGCATTGCTGGCGGTAGTGTGGAGTATACCAGCGACACAGGCTTGCATTATATGAACTTGTTATACCAGGAATTGCAAGTTCCTTTAGCTGCAATGGTGCTAGGCTTACAGGAATTAAAAACTGCTAGTTTAAGCAGAGTAGAGCCAGATCTACAACCAACTTTAGCTCCTTATTTCGATCGATTAATCATCAAGCTTCAGGAATTTCAAAAATAGACAATTGCACAAAAATTGAGGTAGGGGTAATTCATGAATTACCCCTACCTCAATTTTTTGCGCTATGCGGACAAATGCTTTTGCACCATTGCCTGGAGATCTGACTCGGTGGCACACCGTCGTTCCGAACAATAAGTCATCAAATACACACCATTCATCATCCGTACCGTACTCACCCGCACCCGAAAATCGTCGGTGATAAACCAGCAGCGTTCCTGTCCCTGATTGTTGTCATAGTCGGTATCGATCGTCAGAATGCCATCATCGCCAAACCAATAACGGCTGACTACCGGAATTTTCTCGACATAACCCTGGTTGCGAATCAGTTTACCCGATCGCCGCGACGCATCATTAGGCACATCGATCAACACCGCAGCTTGTTCGGGATTTGGTTCCCCTTTATCCTGATTAGCTTGCCACATAAAACTAGCTCCGCCAGCAGCTTGAGTCGGATCGATACCTTGTTGATTACAGATGCTAGCGACGCGCGGATCTGTCTGCGCCACGACAGAGATATATAAATTCGACTCTCCCGACTCATCACCAGAGCAGTCGAAGTGATGCACATTGCGCTGGGTAAACCACATTCCTTCACTTTTGGCAAAGAAATCTATCATCGTCATCGGCGGTTGGAAGAGCATGGGAGTTGGGAGTTGGGAGTTGGGAGTTGGGAGTTGGGAGAGGGGGAGAGGGGGAGAGAGGGAGATGCTTGCA